>VMTK01000069.1 GCA_013791585.1 Candidatus Falkowiibacteriota bacterium | reverse complement strand
TTTTAAGTAAAACTCACGGATTAAATTCTGTAAAATTTTTCTTGAAGTGGACCCAAGCATTAATGCTTTGCCGCAAAAAAATTATTTGCAAAGGAACAAGTTTTCCACCAAATTAAGTTACTTATACCCAATATAACAATCTTTGCAAGAATATTTTAAACAGATAAAATAATAGTGTTTTAAGATTTATTATTCAAACACGCAATTCTCATGTTCTTTATATCTGAGATTTGATGAATTTTTTTATGTCTTCGCCGATGTCTTCTCTGTCAAAAGCGTATTTTAGAGTGGCCTTGAGGTAATTAAGAGGATCTCCTGTCGTGAGCCATTCGCCGTCTTCAACCTTTTTGGCTAAAAACATACCTCCTGCTTTAACATAACGCCTTATCGCGTCAACAATCCACAGCTCGTTGTCTTTGCCCAGCGGAATTTCTCTTAAAATTGAAATTATATCCTGATTTAAGATCATGCGCCCGAAATCAGCCAGATTTGAAGGAGCATTTTCTATGCTCGGCTTCTCAATAATATCTTCAATTTCCATTGTGCCTTCCCTTAATTTGACAATGCCGTATCGGTCAACTGATTCTTTGGGCACTTCCTGGACGCCTATCATCAGCCGGCCGTGCTTATCAAAGTCGTCTATCATTTGTTTGGTAAAAGATGTCTTTGACTTAACTAAATCATCTCCCCAAACATAAACAAACGGCTCGTCTTTTATCAAGTTTGACGCTGATAAAACCGGCGTGCCGTTTCCGTACGGCCCTTTTTGCCTTACATAAATAAAATTGGCCATCTCGGAAATCCTTAATATTTCTTGCAGGCGCTTTTCTTTGCCTGCTTTTTTTAAATCATTTTCCAGCGCCCAGCTATGGTCAAAATGATCCTCCAGCGGCTTTTTGTCCCATTTCGTGACCAAAATAATATCTTCTATTCCGCCATCCACTAGCTCTTCCACCACTAACTGTATAATCGGCTTGTCCACGATAGGAAGCATTTCTTTGGGCATTGCTTTGGTGGCAGGCAAAAGCCTTGTGCCCGAGCCGGCTACCGCGACGACTGCTTTTTTAATTTTTTGCATAATATTTTTTAATAAACACACCCCTAAATCCCCTCTCCCCGCAAAAAGCGGGACAGGCGAGAGCGGACTTGCGATGAGCGAAATTTAATTCATTCCCCATTTATAAAAATATTTAATCCAAGACGCTATATGCGCTCTTGACAATTTATTTAAAAAAAATAAATACCATGGGCTTTCCGCGCTTGCTCTCGCGTGATCATGGACTGCTGACGCCAGCGGATTGTACACAACTTTAAATCCGGCTTGCCATGCTCTTCTGCATAAATCAGTATCTTCAAAATACATAAAAAATCTTTCGTCAAATCCGCCGTTGATTTTATCCAAAATATTTTTTCTAATTATTAAGCATGATCCCATCAGCCAATCAACTTCTTTAATTGTATCATGGTTAAAATCTTTCATTAAAAATTCATTTATATGCTTGTCTGCGAATCTGCCTAAAAATGTTCTCCGCAGTATCGGCGTATAAAATTTCGGAAAGCGCAGGCAGGAATGCTGCAATGTGCCGCCGCTGTTCAACAGCTTCGGCCCGGCTATTCCGGCTTGCTTATTATTTCTTATATAATTATACAAAATTTTAATAGCGTCTTTCTTAACTATCGTATCGGGATTTAAAATTAAAATATATTCGGCTTGCGCGGTTTTAATTCCCAAATTATTCCCGCCGCCCATGCCTGAATTTTTTTCGCTTTGAATAAACTTTATTTCTTTATATTCGCGCTTTATCGCTTCTCCGCTGTTATCTCCCGAGGCATTGTCAATAACAATAATTTCATGCGTCAAGCCGCCTAAGTCCGCTTCTTTCACAGCATTGAGGCAGCTTAGTGTTTTCTCTTGGCTTTTATAATTGACTATTATTATGCTTATATCCATAAAATTCACTCAAATCTACAAATTAATTCAAATCTACGAATTTTTTATTTAGTATTTGTAGATTTGAATATCATTCGTAGATTTGAGTGCTACCATACTATCAACTTCTTCACAATACTCCAATATGCGTTAAAAACGGGATTAATCAGGCGCAGTTTTACATCATCTATTTCTTGATACCAAATTTTGCCTGTGATTAATTTTATTATATCTTTATCTTTTACTCTGCGCAACTTTTGCGTTTTTTTTCTGGCACTAATTAAATAAATCCATTTTGCAGGAGTTAAAAAATATTTCCATACTCTCATCTTTTCTTTGAACCAGCCGGTTTTCAAGGAAAACAAGATTAAGCCGATTTCCATAATAATAAAAGCCGGGAAAATCAGCAACAAAGTTAAGATATGGTAATTTTTTATTATCGCTATAATTCTATTTCTGTCCATCCAATAATATTGCTTAATGGATTTGGAAAATTCATATTTATGATAAGCAACGGCGCTGTTGGCCAATACGCATTTATAGCCGGCAAGCCAAATTCTCCAGCCAAGATCCTGATCTTCATTATACATCCAAAATTCTTCGTCAAACAAACCGACTTGCTTTAAAACTTCGCTTTTAAATAAAACAGCCGCCCCGCTCGGATAAAATATATCGGATATCCGATATCCGATATCCGATATCCGATCATTATATCCCAAGCAATATCCAAACCCCAAGAAATGCGTAGAATTTCCCAAGCTGTTTATCTTATTTTTGTCATGATAAAGCATTAATCTTGCCTGAACCGATCCGATATTTTCGTCTTTTTCAGCGCATTTCACTAATTCACTTGCGCAATTATTTTCTATGGCCGCATCCATGTTTATTAAAAAAATATAATCAAAACCTTGCGCCAGAGCAAATTTCATCGCGTCATTATTGCCTTTCGCAAACCCGTCATTGGTTTTGTTTAAAATTAAATTCGCTTCCGGCGCCAATCGGCTAAGCAGATTAAAACTTTCCGAACTTGTTTCATTGTCCGTAATAAAAACTTTAATTTCCCCTTGATAATCTTGTTTTCTAATGCTATCAACGCAATCAGCCAAATACTTTTCAGCGTAATCTTTGTAGTTTGGAGAGATTATTATCGCGATTTTTTTAGGCATATTTAAAATTTAAGTTTTTGCCTTGCTTTTAAAATTAATTTTTTCTCCTATGAATGTCATAAATATCCCAACCACCCAAGCCATTTTTAAGACCCGATACTGCCAAGACGGATGCCATTTTTTAAAATATTTGAGCATTGAATCGCGGAAATATTTTTGTTTTTGTATGGTGTTAACTTGACTAAAGCTCTGCCCGACATAATCAACGCACTTAGCCGAGGGCGTGTACCAAACCTCCCCGCCTGTTTTTTGAATCTGTTTGCAAAAATCAACTTCTTCAAACCATAAGAAATACCGTTCATCTAATAATATTTTTTTCATAGCTCCACTCTCCTTGCCAAGGAGAGGGGCTGGGGGTGAGGTTCTAAACATAAAAAACCCTCCTCTTATAGAATCAACTTTGGCCGCCTTATTATAATCAAAATCTGTTCTTAAATATTTATTTAAAATATTAGGAAATACATGCGGCAATTTTAAAACAATCGCCAGCTGATCCCAAACAGTTGGAAATCTGCGGACATGATTTATAGTATTTCCTTTTTTGTCTACCCCGCACCTTTTAGCCAGTTTCTTGTGTTTTGTTTTATCCTCAAAATTATTATCAAATCTTTTCTGGCTAAAAGGTGCGGGGTTTACCAAACGGCACCCCGCGACTGCTGCCTGCTTATTCTTCCGCATCCATTTTATCATATTGGCGAACGTATCGGGAAACACCCGCATATCCGGATTAAGAAGCAAAATAAAGCCCCCTTGAGCTTTTTTTATGGCTTGATTGTTGGCTTTGGCAAAACCTAAATTTTCTTTATTGACTATCAATTTTACTCGCGGGAATTCATTCTTGACCATTTCAGCGGTATTGTCAGCCGAATTATTATCCACGACAAAAATTTCAAAACTGATTGCTCCCTCTCCTTGCGAAGGAGAGGGCTGGGGTGAGGTTTGATAAATCGCTTTTAAATTTTCTTTTAATTTTTCTTGAACATTCCAAGAAACAATAATTATACTTAAATCCATATAATTAAATTGCTATCCTTTTTTATAAATATTAATGTTCTTTTTTATTTTCCATAATTTCCAATACTGTCCAAACAAATACTGCTCAAACAATAAAATAAAAATCAACATCTTGATTTCATGCCAAATAATCGTTGATTTGTTCCAAAAATTTTGCTGTTTCCAATATTTTATAAAAATTATTTGCTGGCCTAAAAATGACCATTTTTTAATTTGTTTATTTTTACTTTTGCGGTTTAACGCGACTTGCAAATTACTCTCGCCTTTTGCGCGCGCGGTTCTGTCATGATAAACAATCGCGCCATTAACGCATTTTGATTGAAAACCGGCCAAAAACAACCTGTAAGCCAAATCGCAATCTTCTTTGTACATAAACATCAGCTCATCAAAATATTCATCGCCTTGTTTTACTTTGCTTAAAGCATCAATCCTATACATGGCGGCTGCTCCGGATGGGCCTAAAATTGCTTGCCCCGAGCTTGACGAATAATCAATTTGTCCTTGGCGCGCGTCTATAAATCTTAAACCGGGTTTCAGTTGAATGCCGCAAGTGTCAATAATATTTGTTTTTTTTACCTCAAAATTTACTCCACCTCTACTATTTAGGAGAGGGGGTTGGGGGGTGAGGTAAAATCGCAAAATTTTCGGGCAAACAGATCCTAAATCTTTATTATTATTCATTGCTTTAACCATTTTTTCAACCGCGTCCGGCTCCAAAATTATATCAGGATTTATTGCCAGAAAATATTCAGCGCCTGCCTCAACCGCCTTGCCTATCATCTTGTTATAAGCCCGCGCGAAACCGATATTCTCACCGGCGCGCAAAATTTCTATTCCGGGATAATTTTTTTTTATATAATCAATATTCTCATTGTCCAAATTTTCCGTATTGTCAAACGCGATAATATTAAAATCAGCGAAAGTCTGATTTTTTAAGCTGGATAAAAAATAAGGCAAATACTTTGCCGTGGATTTGCCGTAAGTGATAAAGCCGATTGTGAGCGCATAACACATAACGCATAACACATAACACCTTTAATTTTTATTATGTTATATGTTGTGTGTTGTGTGTTATATAACCATCTTGTCCTGCATTTTTTCTTTGGCAAAATTCTGCGCGCGCAACAAGCTGTCAAATGTTCCGGCGTCAATCCACTCTCCTTTAACCATCGCCACTTCCAATTCCCCTTTTTCCAAATACCAATTATTCAAATCGGTAATTTCCAACTCCCCCCTCTTGCTTGGTTTTAAGCTTTTAGCCGCTTCAATTACCCGGCTGTCATAAATATATAAACCGGTTACGCAATAATTGCTTTTAGGGCTTTTGGGCTTTTCTTCTATGGAAATCGCCTTATTTTTTTTATCAAACTCCACTATGCCGAACCTTTCCGGGTCATGAACCTTTTTGGCAAAAACCTTCCCGCCTGACTTAAAGCTTTTAATGTCTTGGCTAAAATCATCTTCAAAAATATTATCGCCCAAAATCATTGTTACATTGTCTTCATCAATAAATTTTTCGCCGATTATAAAAGCTTCTGCCAGGCCCTTGGGCTCATCTTGTATCTCATAAGTGAATTTTACTCCGAATTCCTTGCCTGATCCAAGCAAGTTTAAATAATCTCCCGCCCGCTCCGGCGCTACAATGATTAAAATCTCTTTAATTCCCGCCTTTATCAGCGTATTAAGAGGATAATAAATCATCGGCCTGTTGTAGACCGGCAATAATTGCTTGCTTGTTACTTTTGTGCAAGGCCTTAATCTTGTGGCGCTGCCTCCTGATAGAATAATTCCTTTCATATTTTAGAATTATGAATTATGAATTATGAATTAGGGTGTTGATTATTTGTCCTTAATTCATAATTCATAATTCCTGATTCATTTCCCCAAATATTCCCTCAGCGCTTCTTTCCAGCTCCGAAGCTGTTCAAATTTTGTGTTCTGCAGAACCGAATATTTCGGCCTTTTCGCCGGCCTGGGAAATTTATCCGCTGAAACCCGATTTACTTTTACATTTAGCCCCGCAATTTTAAACAACTCTGCGGCCGCCTCATACCAAGTGCAGGAGCCGCTATTAATAATATTATAAATTCCATAACCATAATTTTCATCTATTAATTTTTTAGTAGCTTTTGCCAAATCAATCGTATAAGTAAAGCAGCTCATTTCTCCATTTACCGCGTCAATGCAATCGCGCTTTTTACTTAATTGCAATATAACATCAAAAAAGCTCGGTTTTGCCAGCTCGCTCTCGCCTTTCGGTCCGAATAATTTTGATGTTCTGATTAAATACCATTTCAATCCCTGCCCGCTCCGCTTTATAATCTCCTGCTCGCCCATTAATTTAGTTTCGCCATATTTATTAACAGGGCATGGCTTATCATCTTCTTTAAACCCGCCTTGTTTTTTTATTTGTTTCATTCGCTCATTATTCGCTTCATTGGCGATTCCCCCAAAAACATAATCAGTGGAATAATGGACTAAAATAGCGCCAACTTCAATCGCGGCTTGCGCCAAGAAACCGACAGCATCGCCGTTTAATTTTTTTGCCAATTCAAACTCTTGCTCATCCGTCTCGCATCTATCAACCGCGTTGTAAGCGGCCGCGTTGATGATTACATCCGGCTTCACATCCTTTATTTTTTTCAAAATTAATTCATTATCGGTAATATCAATCTCTCCCCTGCCCCACACGACAACCTCACAATCAGCATTGAAAATTTTTATCAACTGCCCTCCCAAACTTCCTTTTGCCCCTAAAATTAAAATTTTTTTTCGCATAAAATTTAATATTCTTACTTCTTACTTCTAAATTCTAACTTAATTTTTCATATTGCTTTTTATAATATTCATTATATTCTCCTGATTTTATTTTTTTCCACCAATCTTTATTGTTTTTATACCATTCTATTGTTTTTGCCAGGCCATCTTCAAATTTAATTTTCGGCTCCCAGCCCAATTCTCGCTTTGCTTTGGAAATATCCATGGCGTAGCGCAAGTCATGTCCGGGCCTGTCTTTTACATATTTAATCATTTCCTCGCCCTTGCCCATCAACTCTAAAATTTTCTTTGTTAATTCTATGTTAGTTAATTCATTATTGCCTCCCAAGCAATAAGTTTCCCCTATTCTCCCCTTTTTAATAATCATATCAACTCCGGCATTATGATCATCAACATGAATCCAATCTCGTATATTTTGCCCGTTTCCATATATGGGAACTTTTTTGCCTTCCAGCAAATTAGTGATAAATAAAGGCAGTAATTTTTCCGGAAATTGGTATGGCCCGTAATTATTGGTGCAGTTTGAAATAGTTATGGGTAATTTATGAGTATGGTAATATGAACGAACTAAATGATCAGCGGCGGCTTTTAAAGCGCTGTAAGGGCTTCGCGGGTCGTATGGCGTCTTTTCATTAAAGCTCGGCTCATTTGGCCCTAATGAGCCGAATACTTCATCCGTTGAAATATGGTGAAATCTTACATTATTCTTCTTTGCCGCGTCAAGCAATACTCTGGTTCCTTCTACATTAGTTTTTATAAAATCGCCGCTGTCCATAACAGACCTGTCCACATGGGTTTCCGCGGCAAAATGCGCGATTAAATCAATATTTTTTGCTAAACCATCTACTAATTTTTCATCGCAAATATTTCCTTTTACAAATTGATAATTCTTGCTGTCGGCAACGTCGGCTAAATTTTCCAAATTCCCGGCGTAAGTTAAAACATCCAGATTGATAATGTTATCATCTGGATATTTTTTAAGCCAATAATGTATAAAATTAGAGCCGATAAAACCGGCTCCACCCGTAATTAATAATTTCATTTCGTATAATATCTTTAAATCCTGCCTTTTATTTTATCCACGACTTTTTCAATTTCTCCTTTGTTGTATTGAGTTTGCTTCCAAATTTTCAGTCCATCGCCTTGTCTTCTGGGAATAATATGAAAATGAATATGCGGAACTTCCTGCCCGGCTTCAGGGTCATTATTAAGCTGGACATTATAGCCCGCGGCGCCTAAGCCGTTTTTTAGCGCGTAAGCGACTTTTTTCACAGCTTT
>VMTK01000041.1 GCA_013791585.1 Candidatus Falkowiibacteriota bacterium | reverse complement strand
TGACAGCAGGGGGATTTCACGTGTTTTTTAGACATACACATGAATTTTCCCATAAAACTACTATTTTGTCTTTAGTGTTAGATAAAATTTTAATAAATTTTCCACCAAATTAAGTTACTTATACCCAATATAGCAATATAACCTAATATTCAAAAATTTAGCATTCAAACGCATAAATCTTATATTGGATTAATATATTAGACAAACTTATTAACTTTTTGTCTATACTTTAAATATCCACCAATATAGCACAAAAAATTTTATGCGTCAAGTCCCTGCATAGTCATTGTGCAGCCATAAAACAAAAAGATAGCTAAAATTAAATAAAAACACTCAAATCTACAAACGATATTCAAATCTACGAATACTAAATAAAGCATTTGTAGATTTGAGCGTATTTGTAGATTTGAGTGCTATTAAAATCCTAAATACTGAATCTCCTCTTGCAATTGCGCGTTATATTTTGTCCTAACCTGCTGTTTAATAAAGCTAATCAGCATTATAATATCTTCGGCAGTGGCTTTGCCCGTATTTACAATAAAATTAGCATGCTCCAAGCTAACCTTAGCTCCGCCTATGGTTTTGCCTTTCAATCCTGCTTTTTCAATAATCCAGCCAGCTCCAATTTTTCCGCCTTTCACCACGCCCGCCTCGTTTGCTTCATTGGCTAAATTAGCATTATATTCGCATAAATTAGCGATATCTATATTTTTAAAAACGCAGCCGGCGCTAGGCAGTTTGGGCTGGCTTTTTTCTCGATACATTAAATATTTATTCAGCAAGCTTTGGATCTCTTCAATTTTGCCTTTGCGCAACCTTAATATAACTTGCCAAATCAATAAATGTCTGGCATCATCTTTTTTAAATATACTTTCTTTGTATTTAAACTTGCAATCTTTTTGGCTGAATTGTTCAAATTTTTTCTTTTTTGCATTAAACACCTCTGCGGTTTCCACTGATTCGTTGATTGAACTGCCGTAAGCTCCCGCGTTTCCTCTAACCGCTCCTCCAACCGTGCCCGGAATGCCGATGGCCCATTCCAGTCCGGACAAGCCATGGCTGGCGGACATCCTGGCAATGCTGATCAAACTCGCGCCGGCGCCGCATTCCATCCTCTCTCCTTTGACAACCGCATTGCCATTATTAATTTTCACAACCAAACCGTCCACTCCATTATCATTAATCAAAATATTGCTGCCGCCTGCCAAAATAGCAACCTGCTCCCCTTTTTCTTTCGCCCATTCATAAGCGCCAAGTAAATCTTCCTTTGATTCAATCTCAAGAAAAAATTTAGCCGGTCCGCCGATTTTAAAAGTCGTAAGCGGAGCAAGAGGAATGTTTTGTTTTATTTTTAATTCTATGCTCATATCAATATTTTAAATCAAATATTAAAAAATAGCAAAAACTTGCGCCAACTTTTAAAACAATATCCGAAATCCGAAATCCGAAATCCGAAATCCGAAATCCGATCTATTCAACATCCCCCATCTCCTGCAGTTTTAACAGTTTGGCATACAGCCCTCCGCTCGCTTTGGCTAATTCATAATGGCTTCCCTGCTCAACAACATTGCCTTCTTCCAAGACAATTATTTTATCCGCTTTTCTGATCGTGCTCAAGCGATGCGCGATAATGATCATTGTCCTGCCCTTGCCTACTTTCTCCATAGCGTCTTGGATTAATTTCTCGCTATAGCTGTCCAAACTGCTGGTTGCTTCGTCAAAAATTAAAATTCGCGGATTAGCCAAGATCGCGCGCGCGATTCCTATTCGCTGGCGCTGGCCGCCGGAAAGCTTAATGCCCCGCTCGCCTACTTCAGTGCCATAGCCCTTTGTTAATTTATCAATAAATTCTTCGGCATTGGCAACCTTCGCGGCCGCTTTTATTTCCCTAAAACTTGCATCCGGACTGGCGTAAGCGATATTGTCCCGCACGCTGGTATTGAATATTTCAACTTCCTGCGGAACAATGGCGATAAACTTCCTGAAAGCGTACAAATCATAGTCTTTTAAATTTTGTCCGTCCAGCAAGACCTCGCCTTTTTGCGGATCATAATGCCGATAAATCATTCTGGCGACAGTTGTTTTTCCTCCGCCGGAAGGCCCGACTAGCGCGGTAACGCATCCTGAATTTATTTTAAGGTTAACATTGCCTAGCGCCTTGCCGCTATCCGACTCATAGCTGAAATTAACATTTTTAAAATCAATTCTGCCTGCGATATCTTTCGGCTTGATGCCGTTTTTCGGGTTGACAATATCCTGCTCTTGATTTAATAATTTCGTAAATCTGTTAACAGCTTCTTTGCCTTCTTCCATCTTGTCGTAAAAACGGGACAATCTATACAAAGAAAAATATGATTTTTCCGACAAAGTTATGACAAACACCAACGTGCCGATGCTTGCATTGCCCCGCCAAACAAGATAAACTCCCAATAACAAAATAACTATTCTGCCCAAGCTAATTATAAAATTGCGGATTAAGCTATAATTCAATAATTTTGAGAACTCCGTAAAAAAATTTTTCTTTATCTTGTCTCTGATTGTTTTATAATCTTTCACTTCCTTTTTTTCCTGCACAAACGACTTGACTGTGTTTATGTTAATAATGGATTGGCCCATCTTGCCGAACGAAGCCTCATAATCTTTGTGCCTTTTTTTGCGTATCGGATATAAATCCTTGTTTATTTTAAATGTCACATAAATAAACAACGGCGAAAACAGCATGAAAGACAGTCCGAATCTGAAATCAACGATAAAAAGCGCAATCAAGGTAACAAAAAGCTGTATTACGGTCGGAGCTACCTCCCATGACATATTGGAAAATAATTCAATTATTTTCTGCGTCCCGCGCTCAATTTTTACTATTTTACTGCCGGTATTTTCTTTTTCATGATAGCTTAAAGATAAATAAACAAGCTTTTTTTGCGCCGCCACGGGCAAATAATTCTCTACTTCACCCATGGTCTTTAATATCCTTTTATCAATGAAATAATCTATGAAAGAAACTAACTGTTCGGCTATCAGCATGAAAAAAATAAGTATGACTATCGGCATTATATCGCTAAGATCAAAATGCGTTAATTTATCAATTATTAATTTCAGCAAATACGGACTAATTAATCTGACCAGCTCAAAAACCATTGTTAAAGCAAACAAAATCTTAATTTGCCTTTGCGAAGGAGCTAAAAGCTTCCATAATCTTAGCCAAAATCCTTTTCTTTCTTGCTCTTTATTATTCAGTTTTGCTTTTCGTTTTTCCATATTTGCAAAATTAAAGGGGAAATTCCATTCCCCTTTTTTTATATATTTTTTAATACTCTATAATATTATACGAAAAATATGCCAATCTATTACAGCTTGCGATCTTTCTTTTTACCGGCTATTTTTGCGTATTAAGCCCTGTTCCATATTATAAAAATACCATAAAAATTAAAGCGCCGCTAAATATTTCAGGCGGCGCTTGCTTGGCCTTAACGGCAGTTATGGCAAGCGGAACATTGTTTGCAAACTAGCCCTTTGCCGGCTGCTTCAATGATTTTGATTGGAAAATTCATTTTTTTAATTTTAATAATTTTTGGTTTTTCATATTTTTGTTTTTTGTTTCTCAATGCTGACCACCTCCTTGCTTTTTTTATATTTTTAGCGCGTATTCGCGTTATTCATCGCTAACTAGCGACTCCCCTATCCTAAAAACATCCCCGGCGCCCATTAAAATAACCGCATCCCCTCTCTCAACATTCTCCCGCAAATACTCCTCGCATTCACCCAAAGTCGGAATATATAAAACCTGTTTTCGTGTTTTCGTGTTTTCGTCCTCCTCCGCTAAAGTTTCGGCGGATAAATGTTTTTGTGTTTTCGTGTTTTCGTGTTTTCGTGTTTTCGTGTTTTCGTGTTTTATTAAATCAACTAAGTCTCTGCTGTGCACGCCGCCATGCTCTTCGCGCGCCGAACCATAAATATCCAGCACAATAACTTCGTCCGCCAATCCGAAACTTTTGGCAAAATCATCAAGCAAGGCCTTGGTGCGGGTAAAAGTATGCGGATGGAAAACAACAATCAATTTATTTTTTGGATAAATTTCGCGCGCTCCGGCTAAAGCCGCTTTTATCTCAGTCGGATGATGCGCGTAGTCGTCAATTATCACCGCGCCGTTGAACTTGCCCAAAATCTGCATGCGGCGGGCAGCGCCGCTAAACTCTTCCAAGTATTTTCTAATGTCAACCAATTCAACGCCGAGCTCAACGCAGGCGGCAATCACGGCCAAAGCATTGGAGACATTATGCCTGCCTGACAGCCGGATGCAAAAATCCCCCAATTCACCCTCACCCCCAACCCCTCTCCCACCCCGATGTCCATCGGGGTGGGAGAGGGGGGCTATTTTAATGTTTTCATCATCCTCGTTCTCTATGGCTTCAGTGAAAAAGGAATCTTCCATCCTCACCTTAAAATACTGCTTCCCGGCCTGCTGTTTTATGCCATAAGCTATATAATCGGCGGCTTCGTTTATCGCATAGCCGATAACCCTGCCTTTGCAATTCACATTAACAATTTTACGGATTATCGGATCGTCAAAATTCGCTATTAGAAATCCTTTCTTGGGAATTTTTTTAATAAACTCAATAAAAACTTTTTCATACTCTTCTTTGTCCGCGAAAAAATCCGGATGGTCGTAGTCAATATTATTCAACAACGCCGCTTTGGGCTGAAGATGCTTTAACTTATTTTGATATTCATCCGCTTCTATGACCATATAATCCGATTTGCCGGTAATGCCGCATCCGCCAAACTGGCCAACCCGCGCGCCTGCCATCACATTCGGCTCCATGCCTGCCTGTTGCATCACATAGCCAAGCCAGGCGGTAGTGGTTGTTTTGCCGTGCGAGCCGACAACGGCAATGCCGTACCTTTGGTTAAAAACTTCTGCCAATGCTGACGCGTAAGTTAAAACTTTCTTTTTGCCTGCCAAGGATGCCGCGACTTCCGCATTATTATCAGCATTATAAGCGCTGGAATAAATTATCAAATCAGCATCTCTGGGAATATTAACGGCGTCAAATTTTTCAAGAACTTTAACGCCAAACTTTTTCAAAACCTTGTCAGTCATGAACTTTTCCGCGACATCGCTTCCCGTGATTTCAATGCCTTGGCCGACCAAAAACTGCGCCAGCATTGTCATGCCCACGCCTTTTACGCCAATCATGTATATTTTGCTTGCCCCGCTTATCCCGCTTTCGGGATTATGGCGGCGGTTTATTTTAGATAAATCCATATTTTTTCCATGCTATCCAAAAACTATTTATATTTAATTTTTGCCAGACTGTCTATAAACTGCTTCTACCGACTTTTAAGTCGGGTTTTGAAGCTTTAGCTTCGCTAATGTTAGTGGCTAAAGCCACTGGAACCCGAGCTAAAGCTCGGTAGAAGGGTGCTTTTTGGACAGTCTGAATTAATTAGCTAATATTAAATACTATATTTTTTTAACTCCTGCTAAAGCAAGGCGAAAAATTAAGTTTTTTGAACAGCATTGGCTTGCTCTGTTAGATAATTACCATATGGGGTTAGATTAAAATTTAATCCAACGGGCTTTCTATTTCTCTTAATTTATTATTAGCCACTTTGGTATAAATTTGCGTAGTTTCCAATCTTGCGTGGCCCAAAAGCTCCTGTATATATCTTATATCAGTTCCTGCTTCAAGTAAATGCGTGGCAAAACTATGGCGCAAAGAATGCGCGCTTGCCGCCTTGTTAACGCCTGCTTTCTTAATTGCGTTAATAACAATTTTTTGCGCTGAACGAATGCTTATTTTTTTGCCTACTTCATAACTTTCAAATAAATATACTAAAGGATGCCATTGGAGTAAATACTTATCAATATTTTCCAGAATTTGTTTTGACAAAATTGTTATCCTGTCTTTTCTGCCTTTGCCTGCCTTAATCATAATAATTCTACGATTAAAGTCAATATCATTGATCTGCAAATTAACAATTTCGCTTATTCTTAAGCCGGAGCCGTATAAAATCTGGATTATCAATTTATGTTTTAAATTATCAGTGGCATTTATCATGCTAATCACTTCCTGCTTTGATAAAACTATCGGCAATTTTTTGTCTTTCTTCGGCCTCTTGATGCCGACATTGGGAATAAAAAATTTTCTTTGCAGAATCTGCTCATAATAAAATTTAAGCGCGTTAATTGTTAAATTAACTGTTGACGCGGATTTGCCGCTGTTAAATAAAAAATCCAAATAATCCTTTATATCTTGCTTGGTTATTTCTTTCGGCGATTTATAGCTTGCAAATCTCAGTAGTTCTTTGTTATAATACAAATAGCTGTGGATAGTTTTAGGGCTAAAATTGCGCAATCTCATTTCCTGCTCAAGTTTAAGCATAGGATCTTTGCTTGGATATTGATAATTTCCATTCATAAACCGTTCTGATTAGAAATTTATATAATTATTTTAACTAATTTTTAATTAAAAAACAATAAGTTCGCATATAACTTGTTGTACGAAATAAAAAATTTACTTATGAAAAATTACTACGTTCTCATAGCTATTGCATTGGTAATTGTAATATCAGGATGTGATAAAAACGAATCATACAATGGAACATGCGCAAATGTGTGTTCAATAATACAACCATC
>VMTK01000071.1 GCA_013791585.1 Candidatus Falkowiibacteriota bacterium | reverse complement strand
GCGGATAACCACTTCACCTTTGAAAACTATGGTTGTGTCAGACACTATTCCTATTAACGGAAATGATATCGCTTGCGATAAAATTAAAGTCTTATCAGTCGCGGATATTATTGGAGAGGCGATAATACGCAGCCACAAAGGTGATTCCGTAACATCACTTTTTGTTTAAGTAATTTTTTAAAAAAATAGAGTTAAAAAGCCAAGGGATATTTGCTTTACGCGGATATCCCTTTTTTATTTTGACAAATTGGTTAATGGTGGTAAAATAAAACCATAATTATAATTTAAAATAACAAAAAATATGAACACTAAAAATATTGTTAATTTTATTTTTGAATTAAGCCAATTAAAAAGGCAAAAACATACCGGCTGGTGGCTGGCTGGCGTAAATAATCCGGTATCAGTAGCCGAACACATGCTTCGCGCCGCTCAAATCGGCTACATATTAGCTGTTATGGAAGGCAATAATAATCCTGAAAAAATTGCTTCCATGCTGATAATTCATGATAATTGCGAAAGCAGAACTGGAGACCAAAATAAAATTTCCGCAAAATACTATGACAAAAAAGATTGCGAGGCAAAAGTATTTTCAAATCAAATAAAAAATTTGGGGGCGCGAATAGAGAAAAAATGGAAAAATTATTTTGATGAATTTGAAGAAAGAAACACCAAGGAAGGCGTAATCGCCAAGGACGCCGACTGGCTTGAGGTTGCTTTCCAAGCCAAGGAATATGTTGACATAGGCCATGCCTCAGCTCAAGATTGGATTGATAATGTAGAAAAAGCTTTAGAAACTAAATCAGCTAAAATACTATTAAAAGAAATGAAAAAAACAAAATTCACTGATTGGTGGGACGGATTAAAGGAAATGACTTATAAAAAATTATAAAATAAAAAGGCCATGCATAAAGCGTGGCCCTTTAAATAACCTTACAAGAAAAACATTATTTTATTAATTGCTGGGCATAACAATTTTCAACTGGATTCAAAATAATTTTTAATGCTTTTCTGGCAATTTCAATGAGCTCTTCATTATTTTTTTTAAGTTGAAGCATCCATTCTTTAGACGGTAATTTATTTTTACTCGCATTAATCTGTAATTTAAAACTATCTTGGCGAATTTCACTTACTTCCTCGCCAAGCTTTTTAAATTCTGGCGTTTCTATTACAACGCCCGTACCTAAACACTTAGAACATAAAGCAATACCTAAACTTCCGTGCCTGGTAAAATCAGCGTCAAAATCATAAAACAATCCTGGTATTTCATTTAACATTTTAGAGCTACATCGTTTACATTTTTCTTGATTCATTATTAATCAATCCTCCTCTCTTTTTTATTTCAAGGTTCAAAACTTAATGTATAAATATAGCGCTTTAGCAAAAAAAAGTCAAGTGTTTCCTCTTTGACAAAAACAATTATTTATCATACCATTTAAATACCTATATTAAGGTATTTTTACCCCGCACTTTTTAGGCGGTGCTCCGCATAAAAAAATTTGCGCTGGATGAATATTATGTTCCGCCAAAAAAGTGCGGGGTTTATTTTTAAACTTTAAGCAATATGCTAACCTATAAAAATTTATCAAAACAAGATCCGGAGATAATGGACGCTGTAAATCGCGAAACGCAAAGGCAGAGCGAAGAAATGGAGCTGATCGCTTCGGAAAATTATGTGTCGCGAGCAGTGCTTGAAACAATGGCAACTGTGCTGACCAACAAATACAGCGAGGGATATCCGGGCAAAAGATATTACGGCGGCAACCAAGTTATTGATGATGTTGAAACAATCGCCATTGAAAGAGCCAAAAAATTATTCAACGCCGAACATGTTAATGTCCAGCCATTGTCCGGCTCGCCTGCCAATGCCGCTGTTTATATGGCGTTTTTAAAGCCGGGAGATAAAGTGCTGGGACTGAAGCTGGACCATGGCGGACATCTGTCGCACGGGCATCCGATTAATTTTTCCGGCATGCTTTATAATTTTGTCCAATACGAAGTTGACTCGGAAACAGGCAAAATTGACATGGAAGAAGTTAGAAAAATTGCTCTGCGCGAAAAACCGAAAATGATCGTAGCCGGATACAGCGCTTATTCGCGCGAAATTGAATGGAAAAAATTCAAAGAAATAGCGGATGAAGTCGGGGCTTACACTTTCGCGGATATAGCGCATACAGCCGGACTAATCGCGGCCGGAGAAATGGATAATCCTGTTCCTTTTTTTGATGTTGTGTCCACCACAACGCATAAAACATTGCGCGGTCCCAGAGGCGCTATAATAATGTGCCTTGAAAAATACGCCAAGCAAGTTGACAGGGCGGTATTCCCGGGCATGCAGGGCGGGCCGCATGAGCATATTATCGCCGCCAAAGCGGTTGCTTTCAAAGAAAATCTACAAGCTGAATTCAAGGAATACGCCAAGCAGGTGATGAAAAACGCCAAAACATTGGCGGAAGAATTTATTAAAATGAAATATAGAATAATTTCCAATGGAACAGACAACCATTTAATGGTGGTTGACATGTCTTCTAAAAATTTAACCGGCAAAGAAGCAGAGATTGCTTTAGACAAAGCCGGCATTTCCGTTTCCAGATCAACCATACCGAATGATCCTAATCCGCCAATGAATCCGTCCGGCGTCCGCTTTGGCACGCCGGCAATCACCACGCGCGGCATTAAGAAAGCGGAAATAAAAAAAATAGCCGGCTTTATTGATAGCGCGATAAAAAATAAAAACAACGAAAGCGCTTTAAATGAAATAAAACAAGAAGTAAAAAAAATGTGTTTGAATTTTCCCATACCAAGCGTTTAATCAAAAAATCCAAACAAAAAAGGAGGTGAAAAAATGTATTTAGTTCATTTTAAAAAAATTCCTGGGTGGCTTAATCAAATGATAATTGAATTTGAAGATTCAGCTCTTGACTTTTGGTTTTGGCTGTTAGCGATAGAAAAAAGCAGCGATATTATAAATTTTTACGGCAAGAAATACGCAAATGAAATTAAAGAAGAAATTTTTGCCGACGCGCAAAAAATAAAAATTGAGATTGCCCTGCTATTAAACGAAATCAATGAAAGAACAATTAAGCAAGAAATAGGCAGAATTAGAAAAATAATCAATAGAGAAATAGCTGATATTCAAATATTCCTCAAAAGAAAGGAGCTGCTTTGTGAAAATTAATTTAAAAACCAACTTGCAAGGCATCAGACAAACTGATGCCTTGAATTTTAAAATATGGCCCGAATAATAGACGGCAAACAACTTGCTGAAAAAATTAAAGATAATATTGCCAAAGAAATAGCCAACTTAAAAAGCGAGCAGCCTAATTTGGCTATTATTTTAATCGGGGATCGCGAGGATTCTAAGCTTTATGTTAAATTAAAAGAAGAGGAAGCAAAAAAAGTCGGCATTGATACTCATTTATACAGATGCCCGGAAAATATTACCGAGCGGGAAGTAATGGAAATGATTGACTGCCTGAATAGCGATGAATTAATTGACGCCATATTGGTGCAGCTTCCTTTGCCCAAAGAATTTGATACTGACGCCATCATCCTCGCCATAAAACCTGAAAAGGATGTAGACGGATTTCATCCTGATAATTTAGAAAGCTTATTCAAAACTTGCGATCACTGCAAGATAATGCCGCCTGTTTTTAAAGTTGTATTGAAAATATTAGAAAACATTAATTGTGAAATAAAAAATAAAAAAGTTTGTATTGCTGCTAATTCTGAAATTTTTAGTAAAAGTTTATCGCATGTTCTGGGGTGCAGACAAGCAGAAGTAAGCATTACCCATGCTGATGATGCTAATTTTCAATCCAAAACAAGCCAAGCAGACATTCTAATTACCGCTATCGGCAAGCCGAAATTTATCAAAAAAGAAATGGTGAAAAAAAACGCGGTTATAATTGACATCGGAATCACAAAAACCAAAGATAAAGTCTGCGGTGATGTTAATTTTGAAGATGTAAAAGAAAAAGCCGGTTATATCACTCCTGTTCCTGGAGGTGTCGGACCGATGACCATTGCCATGGCTTTTGAAAATACTTTGGAGCTATTTAAACAAAATAAAAAAATATAATAATTAAAATGGAGGTGAAAAATGAATGATAATACTAAAGGAATAAAAACCATTGTTAGTCCTGCGGCGTCAGCCCTTGCCCTTGTTATTTTAAAAGACAGCTTGAAAAGAGGAAATTCTATTAAAATTCCTTCTTTAGGCATAGAGCTAAAACCCTATGGCAAAGTTGTGTCCATAAAAGAAGACGGATAGGATAATTATTTAAACAATAAATAAGCCCGCTGGATAAAATGCCAGCGGGCTTTTTGTGTATTGATTATTTTTGATTTACATATTATATTCCAGAATTATTTTTTCAGCTTCTTTTGGATTTCGCTTTACTACTGTGCAGATACTAATCGAATCGGCTCCAATATCTTTATAGCTTTTTGCGGCATATAAAGAATTAATTCCACACCCCATTATTAAATGGGTATTTACTTTTAGCCTTAAGCCTGCATTGTAATTATAAACTAATTTATTTTCATTGACAGGTCCTCCAGAAACACCTCCGCCACCGTATTTATGTAGAGGCGACTGCTTATTAATATCTGGGCAGAGAACATTATATGGAACTGAATTAACAGCGTGAATAATGTCAACCCCTGCTTTTTCCAACTCCTGCGCCAGCTCATAAGGATGGGCTATGCTGATTTTGGCAATCAGAACTAAATTCGGAGCAAACACCTTGGACCATTTTACGCACTGGACAGCCATGTCAATATTTTCTTTAATGTCTTCTTTTATATTTGGACAGGAAAAATTTATTTCTAATATTTTGAATCTGTGGACTAAAGCATTGCTGTATATATCTATTGCCTCGTCAATATCGCTTTGCATCCTGTCTTCTCCCTTAAATAGCTCTGGATGATAATTAGGCATGACATTATATCCTTGTCTTAGCGCCTCGGCAATTTTTTCTGCGTTAAATAAAACGCCATTATTTGTAAGTCCATAAGCATTAATCATGCCATCCGCACCAAAATTTCTTATAACGCGCCATGTCCACGGAAGCCGCGGCCTGTAGTTGCCGATTTTTTTATACCGAGTAGAAGATTTTGTTAAAATCGTCGTTTTTGTTTCTTTTGCCAAGGATAACAGCTTCCTGTATGATGGCTTTAAAACTAAAGGAAACATTCCATTTCCGGCATGGCCGAATATTGTAGAAATTACAACCGGTGAAATTCTTATGTCCTTACCTTTAAATTTTATCATAATAACCTCCCTCAAATTTTAACAGGAAATAATAATTTACTTCCATTCCATGGATTAACTACTATTCCATTATTATACTGCAAATCATCAATTCTTTTTTCCAATTTGTATTCAACTAAGTTTCTGCTGACAGGAATATTCAGAAATTCGCCGGCGTTCCATGATAATAGCCGCGCGACTTGTTCATCTGACAATCCCAACTGTGAAGCAAGCGTGACAATGACCGCTACCATTTCTTGATTAGAAGGAATCCCGCCTAATTGTTTTGCTAATTTTTCATATTTAGTGTGGCAAGCAGTGTCAGAACCGATAAAAATTAATGGGTTGTTTAATGTTAATAGATTAACCAAAAAAATTCTATGCTCTTTGCCGCGCAGATTATTAAAACAATGATAAAAAATTGGATCAATATTCGGATTCCAATTAGTTCCATCTTTATTAAACCACAAATAATGCGCGACTAGTTCCATGGCTATTCGCGTTCCTTCAGTTTGAGCTTGTAAAATAAGCTCCGCGCTTTGCCTGCAAGAAACATGGCAAATTACGATTTTAACTCCGGGCATTAATTTCGCCGATTCAATTATTTTTTTAACATACTCAACTTCAGCTTTTATTGTATTTCCTTCTATAGCAATGATCTTTGGATCGTCGCAATGCGCGGCAAATACTTTATCAGCATCTCGGCAAAGCTTCATGCCCAATAAAATCGTGCTATCATACATTACGCCGATTTTGCCTGTTGTAACGCTTTCCATGTCTTCGCCTTTAGGATAATTTTTTAATCCCACTACTTCGGGAAACCGAAGAGCTTGATCGCATTCTTCAAAATTAAAGTCGGTAATGCCAAAATACAAATACTGTTGCCGAAGCTTTAGAAATTTTTCCGCCTGTTTTTTTATTGTAATATAATGCCGTAAACGATAAATCCAATCTATTGGCGGATTTGTATTCGGCATTAAAACAGAAATGCTGATATTTCCGTTCCGCGCTTCCAACAAAGTTTGTTTTACGGTTGTTTTATGGCTTTCTTCCATGTCCCTGCCATGGCAATGAGAATCAATAATTACTTCCGGGAGTAATATTGTTTGCTTCAGCATATTCATTCCTCCTTCCCTAAAATTATTAAAATTTCAAAGGACAAAGTCCTCCTTTTTGACTATAATCTTTCTGTCTGTTAATCTTAAATTAGTTGACCCCGCACCTTTTAGAGCATTAATTATAGAAGCAGTATTATTGTAATATATAAAACTTTTTTTAGCAACACAATTGTTGTTTAAAAGGTGCGGGGTTGATTAAATTATTTTTGTCAAATTATGCCAGACACATTAAAACAAAAAGAACAAATCAAGGAACTGCTAAAAATACATTACGGCTTTAATAGTTTTCGGCCGGGTCAAGAGCAAGTTATTGATAATGTTTTAGCAGACAGAAGCACAGTGGTTATCATGCCTACGGGCGGCGGTAAATCATTATGTTTTCAACTGCCTGCTTTAGTGCTAGATGGCGTAACTATTGTTATTTCGCCTCTCATCGCTTTAATGAAAGACCAAGTTGACAGCTTAACAGCCATTGGCATTCCGGCAACATTTATAAATAGCTCAATTTCTCCTGCTGAAACAAGCGAACGATTGGAAGCGGTCCAGCAAGGCAAATACAAACTGCTCTATATAGCTCCGGAAAGATTTTATAACAAAGAATTCATGGCGGCGTTGTCCAACATTAAAGTTGGCATGTTTGCCATAGACGAGGCGCACTGCATAAGCCAATGGGGCCATGATTTTCGGCCAAGCTATATTAAATTGCGCGATGTTATAAATACGCTGGGCAACCCCACTGTCGCCGCTTTCACGGCAACGGCAACGCCAGAGGTAAGGGACGACATTATAAAACAGCTGAATTTAAAAAATCCTGAATTGGTAATAACCGGCTTCGCGCGCCCCAATCTCCAATTCGGCGTAATCAAGGCGAATGATTCCCAGAAAGCTCAACTTGTCATAGACGCTGTCAAAAGCTCAGGTGGCGGAAGCGGAATAATTTACGCCGGCACCAGATCCAGAGTTGAGGATATCACGCGAATTTTGCTGGAAAATGATATTGAAGCGGCAAGCTACCACGCCGGCATGGACGCGGAAGACAGAAAGTGGGTGCAGGAAAATTTTATGAAAGGAAAAGCAAAAGTTATCGTCGCTACCAATGCTTTCGGCCTGGGAATTGACAAGCCGAATATCAGATTTGTTGTCCATTACGACATGCCCGGCACGATTGAAGCTTATTATCAGGAATCAGGGCGCGCCGGACGCGACGGAAAAAAAAGTTTCTGCCTGATGTTTCATGGATCTCGCGATAGATATTTGCAGGAATTTTTTATCAAAGGCGACAACCCGCCGCCTGAAATTATTTTGGAAATTTATGACATATTAACCCAGTCCGAATCAGACAATATTTTAATCACTTACGCGGAATTGGCCAAAATGGTTTCGGATTCCGTGCCTGAAATGGCTATCGGCACGGCTTTAAAAATTCTGGAGCGCGAAGGATATATTGCCAGGGCCCATGAAAAAAACGGCCGCGCCTTTTTAAAAATAGAATGCGATTTTACAACCGCTTTAAATTCACTGGGAGAGCGGGCAAAAACACAGCGGCAAATTTTAGATAAATTATACCAGCGCTTTGAAAAAGAATTGAAAAGCGGCTGGGAAGTTAATTTTGAAGAAATAGCGGAAATACTTGATATAAAAAAAGAAACGCTCGCGCGCGCGATAAAAACATTGGCGGAAAATAATATGGCTGAATACCGCCCGCCTTTCAGAGGCACGGAAATTAATATTTTAAAGCGAGTTTCCGCGGATGAAGTGGATATAGATTTCAGCGCGCTAAAAAATAAACTGAAAAAATCCTGCCAAAAGCTGGATATGTTGGAAGATTATGTTTATCATTTTGGCTGCAGGCAAAAACATATTTTGGATTACTTCGGCGACAGCGAAGCTAAAAGTTGCGGCATTTGCGACAATTGCTTAACCGGCAATGGCTATGCGCGGAAAACAGACGCGCCGAGCCATGGCTATGCAAGCCGAGAAAACCGCAACAGGCAAACAGCGAAAAAAGAATACTTAACTTTTAATCAAAACAAAGACCATGAATTGGATGTAAAGGCGCCGAACATAAATATTGATTTTACCACCAAATTAACCCAGCTGGAAACTTTTGATTTATACAATCAGGGCATGACAATAGACGAAATGGCGCAAACGCGCAATATAAAGCCGGGCACAATCGTCCAGCATTTATGCTATTTAATTGAAAAGGATCTGGCCGTAGATATTAATAAATTCGTCAGCCAAGCCAAGCAGAAAAAAATTATTGAAGCCATTAAAAAAGTCGGCGATGAAAAGTTAACATTGATAAAAGAAGAACTGGGCGATGATGTTAGCTGGGATGAGATAAGAATGCTATTAGCAAAATTAAAAGCGATTAAATAATTTATTCCCAATAAATTTACAAATTCTAATAAAAATATTTAAATTAATATTTGTAAATTTGTAGCTGATTTGTTGATTTGTGGGAAATGATATGGATAACCAAACTCAAAAAAATTTATTAAATATCGTTAAGCGCAATTACGAAGAAATTGCGGAAGATTTTAGCGAAACAAGAAAAAAACATTTATGGCCGGAGTTGCTTAAGCTAACCGGAAGCGTAAAAAATGGCAGTAAAATTTTAGATGCCGGATGCGGCAACGGACGCTTGATAGAAGCTTTCAAGGGAAAAGATATTGATTATCTTGGAGTTGACGCCAGCCAAAAACTTTTGAAAAGCGCCAAAAAACAAAAACCCGGCTTTAAATTTAAATTAGGCGATATTTTAAAATTAGGCGATATTGCCGAAGTTAATTTTGACTATGTTTTTTGCATAGCTGTTTTGCACCATATCCCGGGAAAAGATTTGCGAGTCAAAGCCTTGCGGCAGCTTAAAAATAAAGTAAGCGATGAAGGCAAAATCATAATCACTGCGTGGAATTTGTGGGGACAGAAAAAATTTAGAAAATTAATTTTAAAATTTACTCTGCTGAAATTAATTAAAAAAAATCAAATGGACATAGGCGATATATTGTTTGATTGGAAAAACAGCGCAGGCGAAATTGTAAGCCGAAGATATTATCATGCTTTCACTAAGCGTCAATTTAAAAAAATCGCCAAAAAAGCCGGATTAAAAATTGAAAAAAATTACAAAGACAAATATAATTATTATATTATTTTAAAAAAATAAAAACTGTGCTTCGCGATTGTTTGCAAAACACAGTTAATGATTTGAATGTTTTTATCCGCCAGGGTAAGAGCAGATGCCTACTAATGGATTATCGGACAAAACAGTAAAACCTTCTGCGGAAGAATGATTAACGGTAATCACGCCGGCCTTTTCCATTAAATCATTTTCAACAACGAATACGAGATCATTCTCCTTTAATACAAAATCATTTTATTTTAGCTTATCCAAAGCCATCTTAAGCCCCGCCCCTCAGCCGCTAGACCAAAAAATTCTAATCGGCGCAATTTTTTTTTGCAATTTAAAATAATCTTCTACTTCTTTTATTGCCGATTCAGTAACAATAATCATAATAGATCGCCCTCCCTCCTTGAATATTTATGGTTTTTAAAAAATTAATTTTAACAAAAGAACAGCTAAATCTAAAACTTATCTTTAGTATATCAAAAAACAATTTTTATTTCAATGCCTTATTTTAGCTTTAAAAAACAATAATTCTATAACAAACCGGTAGATTCAAGGTTCTACTGCACCACCCTGTATGTGTTTAACTACTACATTATTTGGCAATTTAACAACTTCCTATATGATTATTTAAGCTAATTTTGATAATATAGACACGTGGAAATTAAATTTAAACGCTTATATTGCTTATTATTAAGGTGGTGCAATAGGTATTGATTCTAGTCCACGCCCAATGTATTGATTTTTCCATGCTTTTATGTTAGCATTAATTTAAGCTCCTTTTTAGGAGTTTTTGTAATATGCACCTGTAGCTCAATTGGATAGCCCCGCCCCTTTTTTGCCTCCGTAGTGGAATGGATATCACGCTTGGCTTCGGACCAAGAATTTCGGGTTCAAATCCTGACGGAGGCACAATTTCAGATTTCAGATTTCGGATTTCAGACATCTGATATCCGAAATCCGACATCTGATATCCGAAATGGCTGGGTAGCTCAGCTGGTTAGAGCGCGGCACTTTCACCCCGCACCAAAAATAGTATATTGTATTAATAAAATTTGAAAAATATATTTAATTTAGGCGGCGTAGCTCAGATGGTTAGAGCGCGGCACTCATAACGCCGAGGTCAGTGGTTCAATCCCACTCGTCGCTACATCATTTTTGGTGCGGGGCAAGTAACGCCGAGGTCGAGAGTTCAAGCCTCTCCCCAGCCACTTGAAATTTACGATTTACGATTGTCGATTTTCGATTTTATTCTAAATAAAAATTCTCCGAATTTATAAATCGTAAATCTGAAATCGTAAATCGAAAATTAAACGGCGCTCATAGCTCAGTTGGTAGAGCAGTTGCCTCTTAAGCAAACGGTCGCAGGTTCAAGTCCTGCTGGGCGCACCGTTTCGGATGTCGGATTTCAGATGTCGGATGTCGGAATTCTGATAGCTCAGCTCGCTCCGGTATCCTGCGTGCGTATCGGAGTAAAGTAGATCAGTTGCCTCTTAAGCAAACGGTCGACCCCGCTGTGTCGCTATGTCCGGAAAGCGCCGAGGAGCTTCAAGTCCTGCTGGGCGCACCGTTTCGGATGTCGGATTTCGGATGTCGGATGTCGGATATCCAAAAATACGGCTATCTTAATTCGCCCCGGCAACCCAAAGGGTACGAAATTTGTTTAATCGCAATTTAAAAAAATATTCAAATAAAAAACTCTGTTCAAAATTGAACGGAGTTTTTTGTTTCAACGTTTCCGCGAATTATTTTCCTTTCAAAGCGTCTTTTAACGTCTTGCCTGTTTTAAATTTAGCCACTGTTACTTCCGGAATCTGAATTCTTTCCGTTGGATTCTGAGGATTAACGCCTGCTCTGGCATGTCGGGTTTTTGCCATAAAAGTGCCAAAGCCGGTAATGGTCGCTTCATTGCCTGCTTTGAGCTCGCTGATAATAATTTTTACCAAGGCATTAAGCATGCCTTCGGCTTCTCTTTTTGTAACTGCCGCTTCAGCGGCGATTCTTTCAATTAATCCTGCTTTATTCATAGAATTTAAAATAAGATAAATAAGAACAAGAAGAATAAAATAAGAAAAAATAATGCTTTTCTTATTTTTCTTATTTTTCTTATTTGATTATTAGTTATTTTAAAATATTATTTTATCTCCGTAAACTTTATAATCGGCTTTATTGATTTTGCTTTCGCGGTTTTTGGATCAATGGAGACAAGCACTGCGTTAAAAATCGCTTTGCCTTTTTCCTGTATGACATGAGGATATTTTATTTGCGTTAAAAATGTCTTGATAATATCATCTTTTTCAATGCCCAAGCTTCCCTCCGCGGAGCCGGCCATGCCCACATCGGTAATGCGCGCGGTCCCTTGCGAAGTTATTCCATGATCAGCCGTCATTACATGGCTGTGAGTCCCCAAGACAGCGCTTGCTCTTCCATCCGCGAAATGGCTCATGGCAATCTTTTCCGATGTTGCTTCAGCGTGTATATCAATTATTATAGCAGATAAATTTTCCGCTGCATAGTCCGCTAATATTTCATCCAATTTCCTGAAAGGGCAATCATAATCCATGCGCATAAACACCCTGCCGATCAAATTAATCAAAAGAATTTTTTTATCGCCGAGCTTAATGAGCGAACAGCCCTTGCCCGGAACGCCCGCTGAATAATTCGCCGGGCGCAAAATAGGCAAATCGCCGTTATAAATTTCTTCCGCTTGCTTGTGGTTGCTGAAAGAATGATCGCCTCCCGTGGCCCAATCAACCCCGGCTGCGAAAACTTCATCTAAGGTTGTTTTAGTCACGCCCTTGCCATGAGCAAGATTTTCAACATTAGCCACAACCAAATCCGGCTTTAATTCTTTTTTTAATTCAGGCAATATTTTGGCAACCGCTTTCCTCCCGATTTTGCCGCATATATCGCCGATAAATAAAACTTTCATATTTTAAGTCGTCACACATAAAAAAATTATTTATTTTTTAGTTAACGAATTAAAGAGTTAACGAGTTGATTAAATTTGATACAATAACTCGTTAACCCGTTAACTCGCTAACTAAATAATATTTTAATTATTTATAAATTATGTATTGCGTATTGCGCTGATTACCTAGCGTATTCAGTAACTCGCATTTCCCTAATCACATTAACCTTGATTTCTCCCGGATATTTTAATTCTTGCTCAATCTTTTTGGCAATGTCTCTGGCTAAATTATGCGCTTTTAAATCATCAACTTCTTCGGATTTTACAAACACCCTTACTTCGCGCCCTGCCTGGATGGCATAAGACTTTTCAATGCCGTCAAATGAAGTGGCTATTTTTTCCAGCTCTTCCAAGCGCTGTATATACTGCTCAAAAGTATCATGCCTGGCTCCCGGACGCGCGGACGAAAGCGCATCCGCCACTTTGACAATTACTGAAATAAGCCCGTCCGGCCGATCGTCATGATGAGTTCGTATGGGAGCTGATATTTCATCCGGCAGGTTGAATTTTTTGGCGATATTGCCGCCTATTTCCGGATGGGTTCCCTGCACTTCATGATCTACCGCTTTGCCGATATCATGCAGCAGCCCGCTCTTTTTGGCGATTGTTACGTCAGCGCCCAGTTCTTCCGCCAGCAGCGCGGATAAATGCGCCACTTCCACGGAATGCTTTAAGGCGTTCTGGCCGTAGCTGGTGCGGTATTTCAGCCGCCCGAGAATTTGAACTAATTTAGGATCAAAGCCGGTTACTCCAATTTCATATATTGCTTCTTCTCCTGCTTTTTTAATGTCTAACGCCAAGCTTTCTTTAGCTTCTTTAATGGCTTCCTCAATTTTTGTAGGATGTATCCTGCCGTCCTTGATTAAATAATCCAAAGCCCTTTTCGCCAAGTGCCTCCTAATGGGCGAAAAGCCGGAAATAGTAATGGCGTTCGGCGTGTCATCAACGATTATTTCCACGCCCGTAAGCTGTTCAATGGCTTTAATGTTTCGCCCCTCGCGGCCGATAATCCTGCCTTTCATTTCATCGCTTGGCAGATCAACCATAGTTGTGGTGGTTTCAGCGGCATAAGTTGACGCAAGCCGCTGCATTGCCCCGGCCATTAAATCGCGGGATTTTTCTTCTATTGATTCGGCTGATTCTTTTTCTAATTTGTTGATTCTGAGCATTAAATCATCCTTGATTTCAAGCTCAACATTTTTAATCAAAATCTCTTTAGCTTCTTTTTTGTCCATTCCGGCTATTTTTTCCAGCTTGGCAAGCTGATCCTGCTTAATCTGCTTAATTGTTTCTTTTACTTCTTCAACTTTATTTACTTTGTCATAAAGCTGCTCCTGCCTATCCTGCAGTTCTAGCAATTTTTGCGAAAAAGCTGTTTCTCTTTTTTCCAATCTGGCCTGCAGATTGCTGATGTCTCCGCGCCTTTTCTCTTCTTCTTTTTTAGCTTCTTCAATAATTTTTAACGCTTTGTCCTGGGACTGCAGCAAAAGCTCTTTTTGTTTGGCTTTAGCTTCGTCAAGCATCTTTTGCGCCTTTAATTCAGCGCTGCTCACTTGCGCGGAAGCTCTTTTTTTCCTCAGCCAATAACCAGCAAAAAAACCGCCGACAGCCAGAATACCATAAATAATATATTCCATAGTTTTTTAATATTCTACTGATAGGAGGCTTGTTTGAGTTGAATCGCAAAAATTTTTCGCCGGAAAACGCGCTGATTCGCGGCATTTTCCTTTAACGGCATTCCATGAATAACAAAATTAAAATAACAGCGCAAAATCAAAAATACGCGATTTAAAGCTAATACTGATCAATTTCCGTGTTAATTTTGTTGAAAAAAATTTGCTATTTAAGCGCATTTAACTAATTTGAGGGGGGAATAAAATAACCTGGCTGCGATAATTCCAATTAACCGTTAAAAAACATGCTCTAATGTATCAGGGAGCTTATTTTATTCCGCCTCCTTAACTCAAAATTCTTACTCTGCGTAATCAATCCTAACAATAGAATTTTTTATTAATAAAATTTTGGCTCGCATATGCTAATAAATAAACGCGCCATTACAATGATTATCCTACCACAGTACAATTATTCTGTAAACCCTACTCATTGGCAACCATAACCTGCCTAATTATAGTATTGTCGCGCCCGTATTTTTTGCTGGAAATTATAATAATCGTGTTAATGCCGTTTTTTAAATCCACCTGTTTCGCAAACTCGCCCGCTTGGTTGCTTAAAATCTGTTCGCCGTTTATCGCGACTGATGATTCCGGCTCAGTTTTGCCCGCAACCTCTATAAAACGCTCTGTTGTGGCAAGATTTTCAGCCGGGCTGTAAACAAACAATTGCGGAGGAGAAATCGCTTTGTCCACCTTGAACCCCAAATAAATAAAGCAAACAGCGGAAATAAAAACAACCGCGGCGCTTTTAAAAATTTTGGGAACAGCTAAAAAATACCTTTTTTTAACTCTTTGCTTGGAAAATAATTCGCGCTTTTTAAACGGACGAATGATATTTTTTTCTTCGGAAAAATCATTTGCCAGCTCATTGTATTCTGTCCGGCTAAATCCCAAAAAAAAAGCGTATTCACGCAAAAAATTTTTTCCATAAACTCCTTCTGGCAATTTGTCATATTCTCCTGTTTCCAGCGCCCTAAGGTATTTATAGCTTATATTCAGTTTTTTAGCCGCGTCTTCCAGTTTTATTTTCTTTTGCTGCCTGGCTCCCCGCAGCCGCTCCGCCACTGTTTCACTGTCTAATAATATTTTACTGGATTTGAATTTCAGCATATTTATTTTATACGGCTAAATTTCCGCCTCGTCGCAGTCTCTCCGCAGAGGACTGCGACGGTTTGCCTGCTTATCCGTCGCAGTCCCTTTCAGGAGACTGCGACGCGCCGAAAGCGGTCGCAACGCCCGCGGCGGCGCGAACGCGGATATTAAAAAACGGCTATATTGTTTCTATTATTTCTTAAACCAATTAACAGTAGCCCAACCTCCATTTCCTGCATTTGGAATTTCTAACGCAGTGAAAACAAATTGAATTATAGTATAGCTTGCAAAAACTATAACCAAGCCGATCACCGCCCCGATAATTATCTGCTTGGCCTGCTGAACTTTCTCGCTGCTGCCGGCAGAAACCAAAAACATAATCCCGCCGTAAATAAACATTAACAATGCGATTGATCCTATAATGCCCAAAATTCTGCTGTAATAATTGGTAAATATTTTTACAAAATCATCAAGGGTGTATCCTCCGCAATTCTCGCCTTCTGGACATGCGCCATCATCGCTTGGCGCTGGCAAAATCTGCGCCAAACAAAAATTCGCTGATAAAACACAAAAACACAAAAACACAAAAACACAAAAACACAAGAATAATTTTAAATATTTTTTATTAAACATAAAATTAAGTTAACCGCCCCAGTCTCCCGCAGTATTGCGGGAAGACTGCGGCGAGGCGGAAAATATTAACCGTCCCAGTCTCCCGCAGTATTGCGGGAAGACTGCGGCGAGGCGTAATTTTTTTACTTCTTACTTCTTACTTCTTACTTCTGAATGGTTTGCTGAACCTGCCTGGCTCCTGTAATGATAATGTCCTCAATAATGTCCTGCCCGCCTACAACATTGTCAATCATTTCTCCCATAATCAGCTCAGCCGCGCTTGAATCAGCGCCTCGGTACCAGCTTTTGGCGGTAAGAATCTGCCCGGCGAAAACGCCTATGTCTTCATCGTGAATCTGCTCATCTATCAAAGAGCGCAAAGCAGTCGGTTTTTTTGTTTTGTCTAAATAGCTCTTCACCTGCTCCGCCTTGCTGATAAACTGGAGAAAATCCCATGCTTCGCTTGAATATTCGCTTTTCTTGGAAACCGTTTCAACCCAATAATTGGCAAAATTGATTTTTTGCTGATCGCCCTCTATTTGCGGCAATTTGGCTACGGAAAAATTAAGTTTTGGAGCTATAGCGCGAATTTGCGGCAGATGGTAAGCATAAGCAAACATGATAGCCAGCTTGCCTTGCGCGAACATTTCCAAAGAATCATCCATGCCGCTATTCCAGCTGTAAACCTCTTTCGCCGGATTGGCAAAATCGCAATAAAAACGCAGCGCTTCTAATCCCGGATTATAGGTTTGGCCGGAGAATGCCGGCGGGATTTGATGGAACATCACATAGCCCCCGTCGCTCATCATAACAGAGCCGTTTTGCATCATTAAAGCTGATAAAATATCACTGAATCTTTCTATGTTTTTACTGCCGCCGAGAGCGGCGCCTGACTGGATAATCTGGCCTTTAGTATTCTGCCGAGTAAGCTTTTTAACATTCTGCTGGAATTCCCTGTTCCAATATTCCGGCGGTTCGGTTATTCCCGCGTTATTAAAAAGATCCTTGTTATAATACATGGCTAAAGTATCAACAGCCAGCGGAAAACCAAAAACTCTCTCTTTTATTTCTTTGGTGGCATCATCCGCAACTTTAATAACTATATCATTATAAACCGCGTCAACAAAACTGTCTTTAATCTCCTTTAAATTAGGGCTATTCACAGTCCTCACCTCGGCAATTACTTCTTTTTTCATTGTTCCTTGCACGATCGGGTAAGCCATTGTTATTTGAGCCGGCATGGGCTCAATCTTGTTTTGGTATCTTTTAACCCAGGTATTATGGATTGAAAACATATCCGGCCCCCTATCCTCCGCCCAGGCGTCTAAAAGCTCTTTTTCATATTCTTCATAACGCAATTTTTTGTATTCAATATTTATATTGGGGTGAATTTTTTTGTATTCCGCGATAATATCCGCAAAAGCGTCCGGACCGTCCCAAACCCGCCAATAAGTTAAGGTTATCGGCTTCATCGCCTTTTTAACTTCCTGCGATTCGCATTTCAAGCCAAACCCAGGAAGAAAAACTATTATTAATAGAAGTAGAATTGATTTTAGTTTTTTAGGCATAAATAGAATAAAATTATTATAGTATTAATAGTTGTTAATATAATTTCTGAAATCCCAAATGATCACCGCCGCAGCGGGATCCCGCAAAGGCGGGACAAGCGCCAAAATAACAAACAAATTCCAATTTCCAAAATACCAAAATATAAATTTTTAATAGCTAAAATTAATTTTATTAATGTTTGGAATTTAGATTATTGGAATTTGAGATTTGTTTGTGATTTGGAGTTTGGAATTTATGCTTTGAAAACTTTAAAGACTAACCTTCTATGATTAATTACATTATACCAAAAAAAAACAAAAAGTTAAATATCCGCCCTGGCCCTGTACTGGAGCGATTCCGCGATATGAGGAGTTGATATTTTTTCCTCTTCAGCCAAATCAGCGATTGTGCGCGATAGCTTAAGAATGCGAAAATAAGATCTGGCTGACAAATGCATCTGGTTCACCGCGTTGCGCAGAAGCGCCATTGAATCGCCGTCCACTTGGCAGAATTGCTTTACCGCCTCGGAAGACATCTCGGAATTAGTCATAAAAGGAGTTTTGCTTAACCTTGTTTGCTGGACGGATCTGGCTTTCTGCACTCTAATTTTAATGTCTTTTGAATTCTCTCCTCCCGCTTCAGAAGAAAGTTTTTCAAATTTAACGCGCGGCACTTCCACGTGAAGATCTATCCTGTCCAATATCGGACCTGATATTTTCTTTTTGTAATTGGCTGTCTGGTGCGGCGAGCAAACGCAAACTTTTTCATTATCTCCCAAATAGCCGCAAGGGCACGGATTCATGGCGGCGACTAAAATAAACTTGGCTGGAAACGTAAGGTTTCCGGCGGCCCTGCTTACATTTATAATCCCGTCTTCCAATGGCTGGCGCAAATTTTCCAAAATTTGCCGCGGAAACTCGCCGAATTCGTCCAAAAATAAAACCCCGCGATGAGCCAAGGAAATCTCGCCCGGCCGCGGCCACGCTCCTCCTCCCACCAAAGCTGCTCCTGACGCGGTATGGTGCGGCGATCTGAACGGGCGGCTGGTCATTAAGGCGGTATTTCCCGGCAGCTCGCCCGCTACGCTGTAAATTTTTGTCGTTTCCAATGCTTCTGCCAATGTTAAATCAGGCAGAATAGACGGCATGGTGCGCGCAATCAATGTCTTGCCCGACCCGGGAGGCCCGGACATAAGCATATTGTGGGCTCCGGCGGCTGAAATTTCCATGGCGCGCTTTACATGCTCCTGCCCGCGGATATGCGACATGTCAGACAGAATTTCAGCATTGGAAAAATTAAAATCAACATAAGCAGCCGGCTCAATCAGCTCTTTTCCGTTCAAATGCCTAACCAGCTGTTTTATATTTTTTATTGGAATCACTTCAATGTCTTTAATTAATTTTGCTTCTCGCGCATTGCCCTCCGGAACATAAATGGTTTTTATTCCTTCTTGTTGCGCCTTAATGGCGATTGGCAAAACTCCGTTAATCGGCCGCAAATCACCGCTCAGCGCGAGCTCTCCCGCAAAAACCATTTTTTGAGGATCTCCGGCCAAGCTGAAAGATCCCGCGGCCAGCATCAAGCTTACTGCAATCGGCAAATCATAGCTTGGCCCGTGCTTTTTTAAGTCAGCCGGCGCCAGATTAATCGTCACCTTGACTCTTGGCAAAAATAAATTAGAATTTTTTATGGCGCTTCTCACTCTTTCCCTTGATTCTGAAACAGCTATGTCAGGCAAGCCGACTATAGCTATTATTCCCAACTCCCCTCCTCCGGTGTCAGCTTCCACCTCAACAATCTCTGCGTCCAAGCCAATGACGGCGGCGGATAAAATCTTTGAAGACATAGTTTACTCTTTTAAGAATTATGGATTTATTGAATATTGTTTTTTGCTTATTAAAATATTCCTACAAATATGGCTATATTGCTATATGGTTATATTGTTATAAAATTTTATAGCCATATAGCCATATAAGGTATAAGTAACTTAATTTGGTGGAAAACTTGTTCCTTTGCAAATAATTTTTTTGCGGCAAAGCATTAATGCTTGGGTCCACTTCAAGAAAAATTTTACAGAATTTAATCCGTGAGTTTTACTTAAAAATTTT
>VMTK01000048.1 GCA_013791585.1 Candidatus Falkowiibacteriota bacterium | reverse complement strand
GGTATAAGTAACTTAATTTGGTGGAAAACTTGTTCCTTTGCAAATAATTTTTTTGCGGCAAAGCATTAATGCTTGGGTCCACTTCAAGAAAAATTTTACAGAATTTAATCCGTGAGTTTTACTTAAAAATTTTCTAGTAATGCGGCACAATGCTTCACACGAATTACTTGTTGTTGGAATATTTAATTCGGGATGATAAAGATATGTCCTGTAAAGCTGATGGTTGCGGTAGAACCCTTTAAGAAATCTTGTTTTAATTCTAGCGGGAACATCTGGATTATTTATTAATTTTAAAATTTGAATAAGATTTTTTGATAGTTCTTTTTCATCTTTGGTAGTAATAATAGAGCGGACTAGCTTATCAATCTTTTCAACTAGTTTTCTATTTTTGCTTTTTCGCTTACGACTCGCGTAGCGATGCAATTCTGCCAATAAATGAAAATGGCATCTCTGTAAAAGCCAATGATTATCTTTCGTGATCGTGATATAGCTCGGTTCTCCATCGCCAATTAAAGCTAAAATTCGGCTTCTTGTTGATTTCGGTATCTTCTTAAGAGCTCTTTGCCAATCAGCTTTATTTTCATATCTTGGGTATATAACCGGTTTTAATATTACTGCTTCGTCACTATCCGTGGCTCTTAAAATAATAAAGTAAACAGTATAATATTTTTTCTTCTTGCCTCTAAATATCTTTTCAATTAGCGCATCAACAACAGCAATCAAATCTTTGTCATTAGGCGGCTTAAGCCATTGCTCTGTTTCAAGAAAAAGATTAAGATTTTTTCTTATTCTTTTTCTTAAAGCGGGGACAGTTATACTTAATTTCTGGGCATGTTCATTAAGATTAAAGCTACCGTTAGAAAGATAACGCTTTACTAAATTAGGGTTAGACCTTTTTGATTTTCGACCTTTGGTTTTTTGTCTGATTCGCCAAGTTCTTTTACATATTGAACATTGGCGCCTGCGCTGTCCGTGTTGATAAATTTTTCCCTGACAGCAGGGGGATTTCACGTGTTTTTTAGACATACACATGAATTTTCCCATAAAACTACTATTTTGTCTTTAGTGTTAGATAAAATTTTAATAAATTTTCCACCAAATTAAGTTACTTATACCC
>VMTK01000047.1 GCA_013791585.1 Candidatus Falkowiibacteriota bacterium | reverse complement strand
TGATAAATTTTTCCCTGACAGCAGGGGGATTTCACGTGTTTTTTAGACATACACATGAATTTTCCCATAAAACTACTATTTTGTCTTTAGTGTTAGATAAAATTTTAATAAATTTTCCACCAAATTAAGTTACTTATACCTTATATGGCTATATTATTAAATGGTTACATTTTTATTTTACTATTTTAAAAGACTATGTAAAAACACATGGTCTTTTTTGACTTTAAGGCAAGAATAGCTTATAATACTACTATGAATAATCAAAAAATAAGCGAACGCGAAGAGCGTTTAAAAAAATTAAACGAACTGCAAAAGTTAGGCATAAATCCATATCCTGCCAAGTCATGCAGAAGCCATGCGATTAAAGATGTTCTAAACGAATTCAGCCAATTGGAAAAAAGCCAAAAAGCGATAACCGCAGTCGGCAGATTGCGAAGCTCGCGCGGCCATGGGAACTTGACTTTCGCGCATTTGGAAGACGCGAGCGGTAGAATTCAAATCGCCATATCTAAGAAAGAGATTAGACTCGCCGCTACAAATGGCGATCATGCGAATGATAATAAGGTGGGCGCTGACATGTACAAAATATTCACGAAACTTGTTGACACAGGCGATTTTATTGAAATAATGGGCAAATGCTTTTTAACGCATAAAGGCGAGCAAAGCGTCATGGTCAAGCAATGGAAAATTTTAGCCAAAGCTCTGCGGCCTTTGCCTGACAAATGGCACGGCTTGAAAGACGAGGAAGAGCGCTATAGAAAACGATATTTGGATATTATGTTTAATCCGGAAGTGAAAGCAATGCTGGAGAAAAAAGCTAAATTCTGGCAGGCAGTGCGCGGTTTTATGGTGAAAAAAGATTTCTTGGAAGTGGAAACTCCCGTGCTGGAAACAACCACCGGAGGAGCTGACGCGCGGCCATTTATAACTCATCACAACGCGCTGGATATGGATGTGTATCTTCGCATTTCCATGGGCGAGCTTTGGCAAAAGCGATTGATGGTTGCCGGGCTGGAAAAAACCTTTGAAATCGGCAGGCAATTCAGAAATGAAGGCATGGACGCGGAACATCTGCAGGATTATTCACAAATGGAATTTTACTGGGCTTACGCCGACTATGAAGACGGCATGAAAATGGTTGAGGAATTATTTAAATATATAGCCCAGGAAACATTTGGAACTCTAAAATTTAAAATAGGCGAATTCCAAATTGATTTAAACAAAAAATGGGAAAGATATGATTATCGTGAAACAGTAAAAAAAATGACAGGCATTGATATTTCAAATACGGATATTAAACAAATAGAAAAAAAGTTGAAAGAATTAAAAATAACATACGATAAAAAGGGCTTTAACATTACGCGCGCGATTGATAATTTGTGGAAATATTGCCGCAAGCAGATTGCCGGCCCCGGATTTTTAACAGGCGTGCCGATTGAAGTTTCTCCGCTGGCCAAAAAGGATGATAAAAATCCAAAAATCACCCAAAGATTCCAGCCCATAATCGCCGGCTCCGAGCTGGGCAACGGCTACAGCGAGCTTAACGACCCTGTTGATCAGGCCGGAAGATTCGCCGCCCAGCAAAAATTGCGCGACGCCGGAGACGAGGAAGCGCAAATGTTTGACAAAGAATTCGTGGAAGCGCTGGAATACGGCATGCCGCCGACCTGCGGCTTTGGCATGAGCGAGCGGGTATTTTCTTTTTTAATGAATAAACCGGCGCGGGAATGCCAAATATTTCCGCTGATGAAACCTAAAGCGCACCTGCCTGCCGGCAGGCAGGTAACTCATAACGCGTAACGCATAACGAAAAAATGAAAAAACAAATAAAATTTTATAATTTCATTAATTTTTTAGATAAACTAAAAGACGAAAAAAGATACGCCGGGGTTAGACACATGAGAGGTGATAATTCCGCTGATCATAGTTGGCGGCTTGCTGTTATCGTAATGCTTGCGTCAGAGTTCTATAATATTAAAATTAATTTATTAAAGGCTGTAAAAATCGCGTTAGTTCACGACTTAGTAGAAATATACGCTAAAGATATTCCAAGATCAGACCGTTTTAAAAAAAATATTACTAAAAAATATAAGCTTAAAAACGAAAAAATCGCGATGGTAAAAATTAAAAAGTTAGCTCCGGCGAGTATTGGCAAGGAAATAAATGATCTTTGGGCGGAATATACTAAATTAAAAACTAAAGAGGCGAAGATAGTCGCTTCATTAGATAAAATTGAAGGATTAATGACTTTTTTTAATAGAGGCAAGCCGTCTAAATACGGCAGTGAATATATAGCGACCTACTCTAATAAATATATTTTGAAAACTCCTGAGTTAGCGCCGCTTTATAAAGTACTGCAAAGTGAAATGAAAAAATCTTATAAAAAAAATAGAATAGAATGGAAAAAAGAGTATAATATTCAATAAAATTTTTAACAGATGTTTAGTTATTATCAAATTAAAATAATATGCCTGATTTTATTCAACGCAAAAATTTTTTGCTTAAAGATTTGAAATATAAAGCTGACGAACAGATAAGCCGGCGAATTTTAGAATTGCAGAAAAAATTTAATAAAAAATTCAGTAGAGAAGATCAAAAAAAATTAGCTTTTTCGCAAAAGGTTGACTATGTTTATAACACCACGGCGCTTGAAGGCAATACCTTTAACTACGCGGAAACAGAAACTTTGTTGTCGGGAGTTACTGTCGGCGGACACACCATAAAAGAAGAAAATGAAATACTTAATCAAAAAGAAGCATGGGAATGGACTTTAAGCAGCGCTTTTCAAAAATCAAAAATCAGCATAACTGAAAATTTGATAAAAGACATTCATTGGCGAGTCGGTAAAGACACTGTTGTCCAACCGGGGCAATATAGAGATGGGCGCGTAAAAATTGGCGGGACTGATTATCTGCCGCCAAAAACAAAATTGGAAATTGACAATATGCTAAAAATTTTTTTAGCTGATTTCAACGGTTTGAATGAAGAAATTTATTTAAAAGCGATTATTCTGCATTTTGTGGCAGCTTTAATTCAGCCGTTTTATGACGGAAATAAAAGAACAGCCCGGCTGTTAATGAACTTTATTTTATTGCAAAATAACTATCCGCTTTTTTCAATTCCGGTTAAAATGCGCCAAGAATACATAACAGCGATGATTAAAGGATATGAAACTTTAGACATAAATGACTTAATAAAATTATTAAGCGATTTAATGATAAAAAAAATGGAGGACATGTAAAATGCTGCAAAAAACTAACAAAATGAAAGTAATGGCATTCGGGACTTTTGACATACTCCACAAAGGCCATGAGAATTTCTTAAAACAAGCCAAAAAGTCCGTTAAGCCGGGTTTTAAAACCCGGCTTAACAAGCTAATAGTGGTTATAGCGCGAGACAAAACTGTTTTGAAGGTGAAGGGCAAATTGCCGCGAAACGATGAACAAGCGCGCCTGCGAGCAATAATTAAAACCGGCTTGGCGGATAAAACAATTTTAGGAAATATTCAAGATAAATATAAAATAATAGAAAAATATAAACCGGATGTAATTTGCCTTGGCTATGATCAGCAGGTTTTTACGGAAAGCTTGGAAGAAAAATTACAAGAATATAATCTGCTGGCCACAAAAATTGTCCGGCTCAATCCGCATTGTCCGGAGAAGTATAAATCGTCAAAATTTTAAAATTATGTTGGAAAAAAATATGAAAAATGGCATAGAAGAATTAGCGTATAATTGGATAACGGCGAATGCTAAAAATGTTGACGCGTCTGATTATTATTGCCAAACACGCGACAATTTTGATGTTAAATTAAGAGCAATGATTAATTTGTTTAAAAAACATATTAACGAAAATAATGCTTATATTATTTCCGCGATAGCGGGAGAAATAGGCAATAATTCCTTTGATCATAATATAGGCAATTGGAGAGATGTGATGGGCGTATTTTTTGCTGCTGAAATAAGCGATAAAGAGATTAAAATTTGTTTAGCGGATAGAGGGCAGGGTGTTTTTAAGACATTAAAAAAAGTAAAGCCGGAATTAAAAAATGATGTTGAAGCGTTAAAAACGGCATTTACTGAGAAAATTTCCGGCAGAGCGCCGGAAAACAGGGGCAATGGATTAAAATTTGTTAAAGAAAATATAAAAAATAAAAAAATGAAACTTACTTTTATTTCAGGAAGCGCTCAAGCAGAATTAAATAACGAAATGGAAATAACAAAAATAAATAAAAACATAAAAGGATGCTTAGCGATAATAAAATATAAACAATATGCAAATTAAATTAGTAAAATTTGGGGAAGTTTTAATTTCTAGGCCGGCAGGCAGAGAGGCCTTTTTGGCTATGTCCGCTTATTTAACCAAGGGTTTAAAAAAAGATGAAAAAATCACAATTGATTTTAAAGGAGTTAAAGTTTTGGCGCCGTCATGGGCTGATGAAGTAATTACTAAGTTGGCAAAAGAATTTAAAAGCATAAAATTAATAAATGCTAAAAACGAAACAGTTCAGCAAACATTAAAAACATTGCGCGAATATTCAAATCTAAAAATTTAATCGGTACAAAAAATGGAGATCTGTTAAAAATAAAATAATATTTATGGACATTGAATATGAAGCGACTTTTGAAAATATTAATAAAGATGAGATGCGAAAAAAACTTGAGGAAGCGGGAGCAAAATTAATTCGTCCGGAATTTTTGCAAAAAAGAGTCGTATTTTATTTGCCGAACAAACAAAGGCATGCATGGCTGAGAGTGCGCGACGAAGGCGATAAAAATACCATGAGCTTAAAAATCATTGATGGCGGTAAGATTCAAGATCAAAAAGAAATTTGTTTAAATATTGATAATTTTGCCAGAGCAGTAGAATTTTTAACTGCCATTGGCTGTGAGAGAAAAGGATACCAAGAAACAAAGCGGGAATTATGGAAATTAGACGGCGTGGAAATTACAATAGATGAGTGGCCGTTTTTAGAGCCGCTGGTGGAAGTGGAAGGCAAATCAGAGCAGGACGTGAAAAAGGTTTGCGCGAAAATTGGATTGAATTATAATAAAGCATTATTTTGCGCGATAGGGGAGTTGTACAAAAGAAAATATGGCGTTTCGCTTGAATATATCAATAATCAAGTGCCTTTGCTAACATTTAAAAGCAAAAATCCATTACTTAATAAATTAGTATAAAAAATATTTTTAATTTTAAAAAATATGTTAGACATTAAATTTATCCGCGAAAACGCGGACAAAGTTAAAGAAGCGGCTAAAAATAAAAACAATAAAGTTGATATTGATCAATTGCTTAAGCTTGACGAGGAAAAGAGGGGACTGCAGGTTGAAATTGACAATTTGCGCGCCAAGCGAAACGAGCTGGCCAAACAAAACAAAAGCGGCAAGCCGACAGATGAACAAATCAAACAAGGCAAAGAATTAAAAACAGAAGTTAGCGGCAAAGAAGAGGAATTAAAAAAAATTAATAAAGAATACGCAAAACTAATCTATTCTGTGCCGAATTTAATATCAAAAGATACGCCGATCGGGCCTGATGAATCCGGCAATAAAGTTATTAGAAAATTCGGTGAGCCGGCAAAATTCAAATTCAAGCCCAAAGATCATATGGAGCTGGGAATCTTGCTTGGCATTATAGAAACGGAAAAATCAGCGAAAATATCAGGAGCACGGTTTAATTATTTATTCAGCGGCGCGGTTCTTTTGCAATTTGCTTTAATTCAATTCGTGTTTGATACTCTAACAAATGAAAAAATCATTAAACAGCTGGCAAAAAAGGTTGGAAATCCGTCCAACAAGCCGTTTACGCCGGTTATCCCGCCGGTTATCGCAAAATCTGAAATAATGAAAAAAATGGATAGGTTTGAACCGCTTGAAGACAGGTATTATTTAGAACAAGACGATTCTTTGCTTATAGGCAGCGCGGAGCATACTTTGGGACCATTGCATATGAATGAGGTTATTGATGAAAAAAACCTGCCAATAAGATATATCGGCTATTCTACGGCTTTTAGGCGAGAGGCCGGCACATACGGCAAAGACGCGACCGGCATACTCAGAAGGCACCAATTTGATAAGGCGGAAATGGAGTCATTTACCGCGCCGGAGCATGGACTGTCCGAGCAGAATTTAATCGTTGCTATACAAGAATATTTAGTGCAACAGCTGGAAATACCGCACCAAGTGGTGGCGATATGCTCCGGCGATATGGGCAAGCCGGACTTTAGGCAGATTGACATAGAATGCTGGATGCCGGGCCAAAATAAATACCGGGAAACCCATACTTCCGACTACATGACTGATTACCAGGCAAGGCGGCTGAATATCAAATACCAGGCTAAAGGCGGCAAAAAGGAATATGTCCACATGAATGACGCTACGGCTTTTGCCATGGGCAGGATTTTAATCGCCATTTTGGAAAATTATCAGCAGGAGGATGGCTCGGTTGTTGTGCCAAAAGCATTAAGGAAATATATGCCCGGGAATATTAAAATAATCAAATAAAAATATGCCCAAACTTAAAATAGCCCTGCTCTCAGGCGGGATATCCGGAGAAAGGGAAGTGTCGCTTAAAACCGGAGAGCAGATTTTTAACGCTTTAGATAAAGCTAAATATAAAATTTTTAAATACGACCCCAAAATAGATTTAAAGCGGTTTTTTAATGACGCGATTGATAAAAGATTTGATCTTGTTTTTCCGGCTTTGCACGGCCCATTCGGCGAAGACGGCAAATTGCAAGGCATGCTGGACATGATCGGCATGCCTTATGCCTTTTCCAACTGCTTGGCTAGCGCGCTGGCAATGGATAAATATAAAACAAAAATCATTGCCAAAGCGAAAGGGCTAACCATTGCGAAAGATATTATTTTGAACAAAGAAGAAAATAATTATAATGTAGACGAAATTATTAAAAAATTATCTTTCCCTGTGGTTGTAAAACCGGTAGAGCTGGGGTCTTCCGTCGGCGCGTCTATTGCCAATACAGCGCAAGAATTAAAAAAAGGCATAAAAACAGCGTTTAAATGCGATATCAGGGTTATGCTTGAACAATTCATTGCCGGCCGGGAATTGTCAGTGGCGGTAGTCGGCAAAGAACAAAAAGCGAAAGCATTGCCGGTTATTGAAATTATTCCCAAAATATCAAAATGGTTTGATTATAAAGCAAAATATGAGATGGGAGGAAGCGAGGAAGTTTGCCCGGCTGAAATTCCCAACGGCGTAAAAAACGAAATTCAAAAATTAGCCGTGAAAATATTCCAAGCAATCGGCTGCAAAGATTTGGCTCGCGCTGATTTTATTTGGAGCAAAAAAAACAACAAAATTTATTTCTTGGAGATAAACACTATCCCGGGGATGACACAGACCAGCTTGGCTCCGCAAGCGGCTAAAGCAGCAGGAATAGAGTTTGGGGAATTTTTAGATCAGCTAATAAGCAGCGCTCTAAATAAAAAACTATGTTAACAAAGAGGAACAATCCAATTAACGCAAAATACAGAAGAGATCGCCGCGGCAAGAGATATTCCAATCCTTTTTTTGGGCAAAGAAAAAGAAAAAAAATAAAAATTAATTATCTGACATGGAAAATCAAACTGATCGCTCTTGCAATCATTTTATTGGCAGGCGCGATCGCATGGTTTTTATTATTTTCAAATTATTTTAATATTAAAAACATTAACGTAAGCGCGAATGGATCCGATAAAGCGCCGAAGGGCGGCATAACTGATTTAATATGGATCCAAACAGCCAATAAGCGCTTTTTATTGGGATCGCAAAGTAATATTTTTTTATTTAATATTAGCCAATTATCAAAAAAACTTAACGAACAATACAACCTGGATGAATTAAAAATTGAAAAAAAACTGCCAAATACTTTTAATATTATTTTAAGAGAAAAAAATTATTCGGCTGTCTGGCAGGAAGCTGATAAATATTATTATATAGATAATTCAGGCAATGCGATCTCGGAAGCTAATCCGCTTGAAATAAAAAAAGAAAGCTACCCCTTGATACAGAGTGGGGGAGATGCTAAGGTCGCCGGCAAAAAAATAGAAAGTCAAAATGAAAATATTGATTATATAATAAAACTATTTTACGATATAAAAAATACTGAAAAACTTTTTACGGTTGAAAGCTTTATCGTGGACGATGAGGTTAACACGGTAAAAATGGCAATAAGCCAAGGGCCGAAAATATACTTTAACACCGAGGAAGACACGATTAAACAAATAAATAAGCTATATGCGCTAATCAAGGAAAAATTAAAAGATGATTTTCTGAAAAAAGAATACATTGATTTAAGATACGGCGACAGAGTTTATTACCGTTGATAATATTTTGCGACGCACAAGCTATGGCGACCGGACAGGGAAATGAAAAATACTAAAAAAATCCATGAATTGCCCAATAACCAATTAAACTATGCGGGTAATTTGTAATTTGCCTGTAATAACCTTATAATTTAAATAAATAAAATAAAATTTAAAACAATACATGGGTTATGAGCCATAAAACTAACTAAATTTTACTCTGATAAAGAGGAATTTAATCAAATCTATGGAAACAGCATTTAAAATAGTATTTTTCTTGGCGGTTCTTGTGTTTTGCTTTGTTATAATAGGGTTGTTTTTAGTATTTTTAAAAATAATGCTTATATTTTCATCTGAGGTGGACATAATGGGCTTGATTATAACTAAGAGGATGTGATTTTAAGCGCTTATATCTTGACAGTTTTTTGTTTAAATTATATATTTAACATAATACTTTGATTAATCTACATTATGCGAAGTATTGTTTACGGATTTTTATTCATAATAAATCATTCTCTTTCTAACTCTCTCTAATACGCAATGGATAAAAAAAACAAAACCATAATTGAATATCACTCAAGCTTTCTGGATTATTTGGAAATAGAAAAAGGATTATCCAGTAATACTCAAAAAAATTATTCAAGGTTTTTGAATAAATTTTTTAAATGGCTGGACAGTAATAATTTAAAAAGTCTTAAACCATCTCAACTCTCCCTTGCTTATATATCAAAATACAGAATTTTTTTAGCCCGCCATGTTAATCCGCGCAATAAAATAACTCTTAAAAAATCTACGCAAAATTATTATTTAATCGCTTTGCGCAGTTTGTTGGAGTTTTTTGTTGAAAAAAACATAGCTTCCCTCTCCCCTTCTCAGATTAAACTGGCAAAAGATAAAAGCGACAAGGAAATTAAATTTTTAAAACTTGAGCAAATTGAAAAACTGCTTCTTGCTCCTGACACAAGCGCAATAATCGGTTCGCGCGACAGGGCGATACTTGAAACATTATTTTCAACCGGTTTGCGCGTAGCTGAATTAACCGCGTTGGATAGAGAGCAGTTTAAAATTACTGAATTAACAAAAAATTTAGAAGTTGTTATTGTTGGTAAAGGCAATAAGGTGAGAACTATTTATTTTTCTGAACGCGCAGTATGCAGAATAAAAAAATATTTAGATCAGCGCGATGATATTGACAATGCTCTATTCATAAATTATAAAAGAGGCGCTGAAAAGTCAAGCGCCTCTCGCCGCTTAACGACTAAAAGCATTGAAGATATTGTTAAAAAATATATAAAAATTGCCGGGCTTCCGATTATAGCCACGCCTCATACAATAAGGCATTCTTTTGCTACTGATTTGCTTGCTCAAGGAGTTGACTTGCGCCTAGTTCAAGAATTCTTAGGGCACCGCAATATTGCGACAACGCAGATATACACGCATGTAACCAATAAACAGCTGCAGGATGTCCATAAAAAATTGCATGGCGGGAGAAAAATAAAAAATTAACTTATAAATTTACGTAAACGCACTTTCAAAAACAAAGGAGGAAAAAATGGGATTAAAAAAATTCAGAAAAAAAACAGTTAGAGAAACGGTTGAAGATAAAGATTTTAACATTTCCGTATTTACAAGCAATACAAAACAAGAAAGTTTAATTGCTGCTGACAGTAAGCACATAACAAATCCTCGTTTTGCTGAAATTGACCAAGAAAAATAAAAACAATGCGACCACTCCCCTGCTCGCAAATAGAATAACGCCTCTTGTATTTCACAGAGGCGTTTATCTTTTTAAAAACTTTTTATAATTATTTTATAATGTAAAACAAAATTACGCGATTAAAATTTTACGGCAAATATTCCAACGGGTTGACCGGTATGCCTCCAAACCGCACCTCAAAATGCAGATGCGGCCCAGTGGTCAGCCGTCCGGCTCCCGGCGTGCCCGGCATTCCCCCGCTCCGGCCTATGGCTTGGCCTTGTACGACATATTCATCCTCTTTGACATAAATGCCTGACACGTGCCCGTAAACGGTCGCTAATCCGTCGCCATGCACAATCATTATGTAGCTATATCCTTTGCCAGCGTCCTTGGCTATCGCCACATAGCCGGAAGCCGCGGCTTTAAGCTCTGTCCCCTGCCCCGCGCGAATGTCAATACCCGGATGCTCAAAAATATAGCGGAAAGGATAATCAGGATCATGAAAAAAAGAAGTTACCAAGTTTTTATTAACAGGCCAAATAAATCCGGTGTCATTGAACTCCAGTTCTTCGCCTTGAGTCTGGGCGATTTTCGCGCGGACTATTTTCTCCAAATTTACTATGTCAGCTTCCGCCTGCTGCTGCTCTTCTCTCGCGAGCCGCAATAATTCTTGGAATTCTTTTTCAGACGATTTGGTCTGGTCTAGAACAAAAGTCCTGTTCTGCTGTTCGCTAAGCAATAAAGTTTTTTTGTCTTCCAACTCTTTTTTTAATTCTTTCAATTCTTCCTCTTTGCCGAGCAAAACAATTTGCTTTTCTTCAAGCTGTAGTTTATGCTCTTTTAAATCATCCACGCTGTCCCCTATCTCGCTATTGATATCCTCAAGGTATTTTATTTCGCTGATAAAATCCGAGAAAGAATTATTCAATAAAAGTATTTCCAGCGATGTCTTGCTGTCTTGCTTGTGCATCAAGCGCAGGACTGAAGCAAGATGCTCCTTTTCCTTTTCAATCTGCTCGTCCCTATCTTCTATTTCCAATGATACTTTTTTCAATTCCAAGTTCACTCTATCCACTTCAATCTGCGCGCTTTCAATGTCCAGTTCGGCTTTAGCGATTCTATTTTCCAAAATAGCCAATTGATTTTTTAAATTCGCCTGATCCGCCTGCTTTTGTTTTATGGTTTTCTGGTAAATTTCCTGCTTCTTCTGAATTTCATCTATTCTGTTATTTTTTTCCTTTATCTCTTTGTTTATCTCTTTCACTTCATCATTAATATCTCCCGCGTATCCTGTCTGGCTAAATACAAAATTTGTCCAGCAAAAAATCAGCCCAAAAAACAGAACTGGTATAAAAAACTTAATTTTCGTTGTCTTCTTTATTAAAAGCATAAACTTATTATAACATAAACACTCAAATCTACAAATCTAATTCAAATCTACGAATACTAAATAAAGCTATTTGTATATTTGTATTTCATTTGTAGATTTGAGTGCCGCTAAACTCGCAGCCGCAATAATTTTGCCTGTATAAATTCAATTGCTTGGATAATTCAACTGATTTTTTAAAGCCGTCTTTCTTTTTAAAATCTTTATCCAAAAATTCAACATTATATTTTTCAGCCATCTTTTTGCCTATTTTACTTATCTCTGCCGCATCTTTGCGCGGGCTTACAGTCAAAGTGGTTGAAAAATAATCAAATTTGCCTTCTTGCGCTTTTTGGGCTGTTGATTCCATCCTGTCTTTATAACAGATAAAACAGCGCTCCCCTCTTTCGCTGTCATGCTCATGGCCTTTAATTTTATCCAGCCATTTATTATGATCATATTCTTCTGCTAATAATTTTAAATTAAATTTTTGAGCGATTCTTTTTGCTTCTGCCAATCTTGTATTATATTCGCTAATCGGATAAATGCTTGGATTATAAAAATACAAAACCACATTATAATCTTTTTTCAATAATTTGCCGATATAAGCTCCGCAGCCGGCGCAGCAGACATGAAGAAGTATCTTGGCTTTTCTTTTCTTATGAATAATTAAATAAAAAATAACGCCCAAGCACGCGCCGAAAAAATCAAAAAATAAATCCGCGAAAGAAACAAATCTGCCGTAAACAAATCCCTGATGGTATTCATCGCTTATGCCGTATAAAACACTAACGGCCACTGCTGTCAAAGCGGCATTAACCATCTTTGCTTTAATCCTCCAACTCAAGATTGCGATAATTATCAATAGGGATAAAACAAAATATAAAAAATTATGCGCTGTTATTTGTTGAAAATTCGTTGTACTTTCCGGGAAATAATCAACCGGAATATCAGACAAAATAAAAATAAGCCCCATCCAAGCTATCGGCAATAAAGTTTTTGCTAATTTGATCATTTGAAAGATTTTATAATCGCTTTGACTACTTTTTTACTGAATATTGACGGCAATATTTTATTTTTTGCCGGCTTAATTGAATAAGCGATCGCCAAAGCAATTGATATTTTCATCTTCTCGGTAATATTTTTAATGCCGCTGTCAATCAATCCCCTGAATATTCCGGGGAAAACCAAAGCATTGTTAATCTGATTCGGGAAATCAGACCTGCCGGTGCCGACAATGCAAGCTCCGGCTTTCAGCGCGGCTTCCGGCATTATCTCCGGAACAGGATTCGCCATGGCAAAAACAATCGGATTTTTATTCATTGATTTTATTATTTTTGCTTTTACTAAATTCGGCTTTGACACTCCTACAAATACATCCGCCCCCGCCATTGCCTCTGCTAATCCGCCTTTGAGTTTTTGCTTATTTGTTTTCTTGGAAATGCTTATTTTCACTAGATTTAAATTTTTCCTGCCTTGATAAATTATGCCGCGGCTGTCAGCCAAAATTATATCGGCGATATTTTGGCTTAACAGCAGTTTGGCGATTGCAATGCCGGCGGATCCGGCTCCGTTGATTACGATTTTTAATTCTTTTATTGCTTTTCCGCTCACCCGGCAAGCATTAATTAAGGCAGCCAAAACAATAATGGCTGTCCCGTCTTGGTCGTCGTGGAAAACAGGAATTGATAATTCTTTTTCCAGCCGCGATAAAATTTCAAAGCATCTTGGCGCTGAGATGTCTTCCAGATTGATCCCGGCGAAACTGGGCTCTATTTGTCTGCAAAATTTAATGATTTCCTCGGTGTCAGTAGTGTTAATACATAGCGGCACAGCGTCAATATTGGCAAATTTTTTAAAAATAACCGCCTTTCCTTCCATCACCGGCATAGCGGCTTCCGGACCTAAATTGCCCAAACCCAAAACAGAAGAGCCGTCAGTAACTATCGCGACTTGATTGGCGCGGTTCGTAAACTGCCATGTTTTTTTCCTGTCTTTATAAATTGCCATGGAAACAGCGCCGACTCCCGGAGTATAAATTGTTGCCAAATCATTCTTTGATTTCAATGGAACTTTGGAAACAATTTCAATCTTGCCTTGATGTTTTTTGTGAAGCTCTAATGCTTTTTTGTTGTAGTCCATAAAAGATATGGAATTATGAATAATGAATTATGAATCAGGGATTATTATTTAAAACCCATAATTCCTAATTCATTATTCCTAATTCACTTTAAATACTTTTTACCTTTCAAAACATCAGGCAAATATTCCTGCTCGTCTTTATAATCATAATCCGGGCTGTATTTATACCCTTTGCCATAATCAAGATTTTTCATTAGCTTGGTCGGCGCGTTGCGAATATGCAAAGGCACCGGCAGATTGCCGTATTCTTGGACATCTTTTGCCGCATTGCCGTAAGCAATGTATAAATCATTTGACTTCTTGCATTTGGCCATATAGACGACTGCCTGGGCTAAGATAACATTGCATTCCGGCATTCCCAAAAAATGGCAGGCCTGATAAGCCGCGACCGCCTGCTCCATGGCGCGCGAATTCGCCAAGCCGATATCCTCGGAGGCAAACCTTACCAAGCGGCGCGCGATATACAAAGGGTCTTCTCCGGCTTCCAGCATCCTTGCCAGCCAATAAAGCGCCGCGTCAGCGTCTGATCCGCGCATGGATTTATGCAAAGCTGAAATAATATTATAATGCTCTTCCCCGTCCTTGTCGTAAAGCAAATGAGATTTTTGAAACGCTTCTTTGATAGCTTCTACTGTAACAACCCTCTCTTTTTTTATCCCCCTATCCTTTTCTCCCTCTCCTTTAGAAGGAGAGGGTTGGGGTGAGGTTGTATATTCCAAAATATTTAAAGCCGCGCGCGCGTCCCCATTACTCATCTGCGCCAAAGCTTCAATAACATGCTTTTCTGTTTTAATATTTAATTTGCCCAGTCCTTTTTCTTTGTCTTTCAGCGCTTTTTTAACAATAACCATAATCTGCTCTTTAGTAAGCTGTTTTAAAACAAAAACCCGGCAGCGCGACAATAGCGCCCCGCGCACCTCAAAACTGGGATTTTCCGTAGTGGCGCCAATCAGCGTAATAACGCCTTTTTCCACATGCGGCAAAAGCGCGTCCTGCTGGGCCTTGTTCCAGCGATGGATTTCATCAATAAAAAGTATGGTGTTTCTGCCCAATCTTTTATTTTCTTCCGCTCTCTTTACGATTGCGATTAAATCTTTTTTGCCGCTGGTGACGGCGCTTATCTGGATAAAACTCGCATTTGTCTGTTTGGCGATTATAAAAGCCAATGTAGTCTTGCCGCTTCCCGGAGGCCCCCACAGGATCATTGAAGGCGAATTGTCGCTTTCTATGGCTTGCCTTAACAATTTTCCTTTGCCCACAATCTCATCCTGGCCCAAGAAATCTTCCAGCTTTTCCGGCCTTATCCTATCAGCCAGCGGCGTATTTTTTAGCTTGATATTCATCTTTCAATAATAGCATTATAGACGTTAAGATTCAACCGCATGCGAATTAAAATAACCTTCATTTGCGCCAAATGAAGGTTATAGAAATAATCTTACAATTAAATTTTAACTTTGTTTAAATCCTTTGTTTCTAAATTTCAACCATTCCTTTCTTGATATGCCTGAACATCTAACAATATTTAACATTGTTCTAACGGGAGTTGATTTTTGCGGGGATGTAACTTTTACTGTCGTGTTTAGCTCTTTATTGTAATATATGCAATCATCGCCGTGCGTGCTGATATGCGTAAAATTATTTTCTTCTAAAAATTTAATAATATTTTTATCTTGCCAATTTCTGAAATAACCTCCCATATAATACAATTAAATACAGCTTGGAGCTAAATTATTTATATTATTAAAATTATTTATAGGCCTTAATTCTTTTAACCCAAACTCATCTTTAAAATTAACAATCCAGCCCAAATACCAAATAAAATAATATTTCATGGCTACGGTTTTGTTTAAATGGCTATCATCCAAATCGTTTTTCATTACTGCTTTTACTATTGCTTCAGAGCCATTTTTTAATCTATAAATCAATTTATTTAAATTTTCTTCTTCTTCAATTATCCCTAACTCAAAACAAATCCCAACATAATTATTCTTAGATTTATAAATCAAAAATCTTAATTTTCCTTTATTTTTAGTGTTTTTCATAAATATTGTTTTTAATATAGTTATTATAACACATAATATACACAATAGCAATCATGATGTCCATAAATTACTATAAAAACAAAATTTAATATTTTTAATGCTTTCAACTAACCATCATCCCCGCCAAACCGCCTTTTCCTTCTCGCGTATTCGGCTAAAATAACATCCACATCCTGCTTTTCAAAATCAGGCCAGTACTTGTTCATAAACATCAATTCGCTGTAAGCAGACTGCCAAAGCTGAAAGCCGGACAGACGCTGTTCTCCTGAAGTGCGGACAATAATATCAGGATCGCCCAAATCGCCGTTATATAAATATTTCTTTATCATGCCTTCATGAATCTGCTCCAATTTAATGTTGTTCTTCAGCATTTTGCGCATCGCGTCAACTATTTCAGCCCTGCCTCCGTAGTTAAGGCAGATATTTAAAACTGCTTTGGCGTTTTGCTTTGTTTTATTCATCGCGTTATAGCAAGCTTCCGGCAGGTCTCCGGGCAATTCGCCAACGCGTCCGCTCACTAAAACGCGATAGCCATTTTTATCCGCCTCTTCCGCTTCCTCGTTAATCGCTTTTTTAATTAATTTCATTAAATAATTGACTTCATCGCGCGAACGGCTCCAATTTTCAGTTGAAAAAGCAAACACTGAAAGTATTTTTACGCCGCTGGAAAAAAACCAATCAGGCGCCAGCTTCATTTTCTGATACCCTTTCAAATGCCCTTCAAAAGTCGGCAGATTCCTTTCGCGCGCCCAGCGCCGGTTGCCGTCCATTATAATGCCGACGTGATTGGGTATTGTGTTTTTTTTATCTTCACTGCTCATAAAAACTATTATGAATGAATTAATTAATTGATTGATTATTTATTATTTAGTTAGCGAGTTAACGGGTTAACGAGTTATTGGTTAAAATTTAATCAACCCGTTAACTCGTTAACCCGTTAATTTTAGCCAAAAAAATTAGTCAATATTATTTTTTATAATAAATTTTTTAACTATCTTAATATTTTAACTAATTTAATTCTTTCTCTTGCTCCGCTGATTATTTTAATATTATTTTTATCAACTTCAAATTCGCGCGCTAAAAATTTTATCAGTTCTTGGTTGGCCTTGCCTTTAACAGGAAGCGCCGCGATATTAATCTTAACAGTTTCATCGCTCATCAACTCTCCGATTTCGCTCTTGGCTGAATTCGGCCTTGCTTTAACACGCAGATACACTTCTTTTTTATTTTTAAGTTGTTTTTTAAATTCTAACAGAGGCATTATTTTATCTTATTGAATTATACCCTCCGATAACGCCTTTTTTGGAAAGCACAATCTGCCATAGCTGGTTTTTTCTTGCCCGGAAAGAGCCGGCGCAAGACAGCAAATAATATCTCCACATCCTATAAAATCTATTATTGTAATCCTTTTTTATTTTATCCCAATTCGCGCAAAAATTATCATGCCAAGCCATAAGCGTCTTGTCATAATCAACGCTGAAATTGTGCCAATCTTCCATCACGAACACTCCCTCAATCGCTTTCGCTATCTGCTTGATTGACGGCACCATCGCGCCGGGAAAAATATATTTATTCATCCAAGGATCAATAATAGAAACGGATTTGTTGCCGCCGATAGTATGCAATAAAAACAAGCCATCGCCTTTCAGACAGCGGCAAACGGCTTTCATGTATTTTCTATAATTCTTGCGGCCGACATGCTCAAACATCCCCAGGGAAATTATACGGTCAAATTTTTCATTAACTTCCCTATAATCCTGCAATCTGATTTCTACCGGCAGGCCTTCGCACAAATCCCGGCCAAGCTCAACCTGTTTTTTGGATACTGTAATTCCGACGACTTCAGCTTTATATTTCTCGGCCGCGTATTTAGCAAAGCTTCCCCAGCCGCAGCCGATATCAAGCACTTTCATGCCCGGCTTCAACCCTATTTTTCTGCAGGTTAAATCAAGCTTGCTTTCCTGCGCTTCATCAAGGTTATTGGCGTTTTTCCAATAGCCGCAAGTATAGGCCATTCTTTTGCCAAGCATATTTTTATAAAGGTCATTATCTATATCATAATGTTTTTCACCGATATTAAACGCCTTGCTTTTTGATTGGAAATTAATAATTCTCGCCCATAAAACGCGGAAAAATAACGGCAAATTTCTTTTAATTTTTCCTTCCAGCCCGCAGCGCAAAGCGCGGTAAAAAAATTCATCCATTCTTTCACAGTCCCACCATTCATCCATGTATGATTCTCCAAGTCCCAAAGATCCTTGGCTGAAAATTCTTTTATGAAAATTTTCATTATTAACTTTTATATCCCACGCGCTGCTGCCGTTAATTTTTACGCTTGCCAAAGACAATAATTCTTGAGAAATATTTTTTAATTTATCCGTTTTCATATTTTTTGAAATTTAGAGTATTAACAGCTCCGCCGCGCCGCAGTCCTTTGCCATGAGCCAACGGTAAGCGGAAAAATTTGACAAAGCTGAATAAATATGATATTCTATTTTTAGCTTCATTGAAAATAAAAAATATAACAAAATAAAAAAGAGGAGGTGGTAATATGGCTGCTCCGCATGTGCACGGATTAATCACGGTTAGCTTGTTATTTATAATTAATAAATTTCAAGCACTTAGCTTTTTGGAAATTTTTTCAGCGCTCTTCTGGGGCATCCTTACGGACATAGATCACTTTATGTCCATAAGTTACATAAAGGATATCCCAAGAAGAATAAAGGAGGGAGGAGATCCTGCCGGCACCGTAATAATACCTATTTGCTGGCTGCATCGCTGGCCTGGCTGCATCGTTGTCCTTGGCTGGACAGCTGTATTTTTAAGTCTTGATCCTTCTTTTAACATCTATGTCCCGGCCGTATTTTGGCTGGGGCACCTTGCAATAGACAGGTCCCAAAGGGACCTGGAATTTTTTTCTACTCCTTGAGCCGGAGTAGAAATTTGCTTAAGCCGTTTTTGATGTATTATACAAGAACGGCTTTTTATTTTAATTCTTCAATTTCCGCCAATGTCTCCCGCGCGCATTTCTCCCAGCTGAAATCTTTGACTCTGTCAAGCCCTTTCTTTATTAAACTTTGCCTTAATCCATCATCTAAAATAATTCCGGAAATAGCTTCTGCCATTGATTTAACATTATTCGGATCAAATAAAATCGCGGCCTTTCCCGCTATTTCGGGAATTGAGCCGGCGCGGGAAGCGGCAATCGGCGTGCCGCAGGCCATTGCCTGAAGCAAAGGAATGCCGAATCCTTCATAAAGGGAAGGAAAGATAAAGGCGCTGGCGCCGTTGTAAATATAAGGCATGTCCGCTTCAGGCACCCAGCCGGTAATAATTACGTCATTCTCTAAATCAAATTCACGGATCATATACTTCACTTCGTCATAGCCATGGCTGGCATCGCCCGCCAATACCAGCTTGTGTTTTATTTCTTTATGATCTTCTTTGGCGATTGCGTACGCCTCAATTAAAGCAGGGGTATTTTTTTTCTTTTCCAATCTGCCGACATAAAAAATATACGGCCCTTTTATATCATGTTTTTCAAGAACTTTTTTTATTTCTTCCGCTTGATCTATTTTTTTGTACAAAAATTTATTATACCCATTATAAATAACTTTAATTTTATCCCGCTTTGGCTTGTAGGTTTCCATAATTTCTTTTTTTGAAAAATGGGAAATCGTTATTATTCTCCTTGCGTGTTTTAAAGAAAATCTGGACGACCAGCTGTGATAATCCAAAACAGTGGCGCCGTATCTGCCAAAAGTGAATAACCTGAACAATAAATTAAAAATATAGCGAAAAACGCCGGCGCGAGGCCCTAAATAATCAGAGCTGTAAAGCTTGCGCTCTTTTTCAAAGCCGATGTCATGGATGGTGGCGATTGATCTCTTCGGATGTATGATGGGCAAAGCATGCGCCGGGATAAATAAAATATCCGGCTTGCTAAAAAGCATTTCCAATGAAAAGCGGATTTGCGTCCAGCAAAAAGGAAACCGCCATTTTAAAACTTTTGCTTTAAAATTATCATGCGGGCTTTTTAATATCTGGAATCCTTTTTTGTCAAATCTCGCCCCGTTCATTTCCTGGCCAAAGAGAGGGCGCCGAAACGAAGCAAAGGCGGGCGAAGCGTCAAAATGCTGTTTTGTGGTCAAATCCAACAAACCGCCTTTAAGCGGCGTATCAGAATAAAGAATGTATTGATTTTTTGCGTCTATTTTTGCCAGCCACCTAATTACATAATAAGAGTACCATTCCGTGCCGCTTTTATGGTCTTTGTTGGCTCTAGAAGCATCTATTCCTATTAACATATTTTCGCATAACGCGTAACTTATAATAAAAATTATTTAATTTTTTAATTAACGAATTAAAGAGTTAACGAGTTAATAAAATTTTAAATAACAACTCGTTAACCCGCTAACTCGCTAACTAAATAATATTTTAATTATTTATAGATCATGCGCTATTTTATTTTGTAGCAAATATGCTTCGTTTATACGAATCAAGGTTGTCCAGCGCGATCCCCGTGCCTTTAGCCACGCAAAGCAGGGCTTCGTCAGCCACGAAAGTCGGCACATCAGTAGTGCGGGACAAAAGCTGGCCGATGTTTCTGAGCAATGAGCTTCCTCCCGTGAGCACCATGCCTTTATCTATGATATCAGCTGACAATTCCGGCGGGGTTCCCTGCAAAACCTTTTTAGCCGCGCTGATAATTGCTTCCAGCTCGTTTTGGATCGCCTCGGTTATGTCATCGGAATTTACGGTAATATTTCTGGGCAGGCCGGTAATCATATCCCGTCCGCGTATTTCCATTGTTAATTTATCTTCCAAATACAGCGCGCTGCCAATATTTATTTTTACGTCTTCCGCCGTGCGCTCGCCGATCGCTAAATTATATTTGCGCCGTATATAATCAATAATGGCGCTGTCAAACTTATTGCCTCCAACCCTCACTGATGTTGAAACAACAACCCCGCCCAACGAAATAACAGCCATTTCCGCCGTGCCTCCGCCAATATCCACGATCATATGCCCGGACGCGGAGCCGATCGGAATATCCGCGCCGATAGCCGCGGCAATCGGCTCTTTAATGATATAAGCGGCGCGCGCTCCGGCGGCGATAGTAGCGTCAATCACTGCCCGGCGCTCGGTGGAAGTAATGCCGGCCGGCACAGCCACCATAACTTCCGGCCTAAACAATCGCACGCCTCCCAGCGCTTTATTGATAAAATATCTAAGCATTGCTTCGGTAGTATGGTAATCCGCGATAACCCCGTCTTTTAAGGGCTTAAGCGCGATAATGGAATCAGGAGTGCGCCCAAGCATGTCTTTGGCTTCATTGCCCACGGCTAAAATTTTCTTGTCAGCCATTGATATGGCGACAACACTCGGCTCATTTATAACAATGCCCCTCTTGGGCAGATAAACCAATGTATATGTTGTTCCAAGGTCAATGCCTATGCGTTTGATGAACATGAAGTTGAAGTAAGAAGTTAGAAGTAAGAAGTTAGAAAAAAATTATTTAATATTCAATATTCAACGCCCATTCAACCCTCAATCTTCAATATCCAACTTTACTGATTATTATTTTATTGAATGTTGAATGAATATTGGATATTGAACATTGAATATTCTATATATATCCGCCTTGCCGCAGTCTCTCAGCAGAGGACTGCGGCGGTTTGCCTGAATCTTAACTCTTATAATATAGCAGGGTTAAACAAAAAAAACAAGCCCCCGAGCTTGACGAAAATAATAAAATATGCTAATATTTTTTATCGTAGATCTTTAAAAAATGTTTAATTTTTAATACACCCCCTAAAAATACAAGGCAGGAGGATTAAAATGAAAGCTGTTATCCAATGCGAAGTTAAAGATTTAGTTTTATTGCGAGAAAAAACTTGTGCTTGTGGCATAAATAATTTATTCGCGGAGTATAATCTAGTAATTATCTGTATGTGTGAATCACAAAGTGTATTTTTTATATACACAGAAGGAGAATGTTCTTCCATTGAAAAAATAAAAGCATCCTTGGAATTGGATGCGGAAAAAATATTAACGGAAGAAAATTTTACGCTCAAGGTAATAGAAAATGTTTCGCTCGGCAAAATTGTAAACTTAGACTTGAATAACTATTAAAGCAAAGCACTCCAAAATTTTCTTTTAAAATTCTACAGTCCGCGATCTGGTACAATCGCGGACTTTTTTTATTACAAAAATAAGCCGCAATCCCGCAAAAACATTAAAGATAATACTCGGCTCATTTGGTGCAAATGAGCCGAGTATTATCTTTCAAACTTAACCGCAAAAAATAGAAATTCACAGCCAAATTTCCAATTTCAAATTTCAAATTTCCATATTCTTACTTCTTACTTCTACCTTCTTACTTCTAACTTCCCTACTCGTTCCTCAACGCCTCTACCGGCTCCATACGCGCCGCCCTCCTGGCGGGATAAACGCCGAACGCGATTCCGAAAAAAGCTGAAAAGCCCAAGGCGACAACAAACGCCTTGGCCGGAATGCTGAACTGCCAATCAAGCCCGTAGGAATTGGCGCCCCAAGAAATTAAAAATGAAATGCCGGCGCCGAAGATGATTCCAATAATGCCGCCTGCTATTGTTACTAAAACCGCTTCAATCAAAAACTGCAGCATTATATCACGATAGCGCGCGCCAACCGCCTTGCGCAAACCGATTTCCGCTGTTCTTTCCGTGACGACTACATACATAATATTTAAAATTCCCACTCCTCCAACCACCAAAGATATGGCGACAATGGCTAACAACAAAAGCGTTATGGCGCCTGTGACAGTATCCATTACTTCCATTGATTGCGACATTGAAACAACGCGAAAATCGTCTTGCGGCGAGCCAAGCCAGTCAATCGGCCCTTCCGGCGGAGCTATGTCATGATTTTCGCGCAAAAGAATCTGCATTTGTTCAATTGTTTCATCCATTAAATCAGTGTCCGCGACCTGATGCATCATAAAAAGAACATGATCTATGCCCATTACTCTTTTCTGCAAAGTCCGAATCGGAACATACGCGAAATCGTCAAAATCAAAAGTCATGATCGCGCCTCTTTCTTTCAGCACGCCTATAACCCTGAATTTTGTCTTGCGGATTTTTATTGATTTGCCGATAGGATCTGAACCGCCGAATAATTTTTCTTTTATTTTATATCCCAGCACAACAACTTGCGACAGCGACCTGTCTTCAGCGTCCGTAAAAAATCTGCCATAATCAATTTCGCTTTGGTCAATATCTATAAAATTTGCCGTTGTCCCGAACAAAAGCGTTTTTCTTAATTCATTGCCGTAGCTTGCCTGCTCCTGCCCCATAATGCCGGCGTAACTCTGCTTAATATTGGGCAGTTTATTTATATCTTCCATGTCATCCAAAGTTAAGGTTGTAACCTGCACGCCTGACACTAAATTTACTCCTGACTGCACTTCAGCGCCGCTTCCTTTTTTTGAACTGGGAACTTTAATTTCCGTTTCAATTATGTCAGCGCCGCCGAAAGATTCAACTTCTCCCAGAATCAAGCTGTTAATTCCTTCTCCGGCTGAAAAAACTATTATCACGCTGGCAATGCCGATAACCATGCCTAAAACAGTAAGTCCTGTCCTTACTTTATTGGCCCGCATGGCGCGGATGGCTATTTGTAGAGTTGATATGATGTGCATAAAAATTTTATGTTACGCGTTACCTGCCTGCCGGCAGGCAGGTGTGTTATGTGTTACGCGTTATGTGTTATGCGTTACGCGAACTACTCATACCTCAGCGCCTCAACCGGCTCCAGCATGCTTGCTTTTCTGGCCGGGTACAACCCGAAAATCAAGCCGACTGCCGTGGATACCGCGATTGCCAAAACAATTGATAAAAGCGAAACAACAAACGCCCAGTCATATCCCATGAAATTCGCGATTACCGCAATTAAATACGAAAAAACAGCCCCGCCGATAATGCCGATTATTCCTCCCAGCAATGTTACGACAACCGCCTCTATTAAAAACTGGCTCATGATATTAAAATTATTTGCGCCTACGGCCTTGCGCAAGCCGATTTCTCTGGTTCTTTCCGTCACGCTTACAAGCATAATATTCATAATGCCGATACCGCCGACTATTAAAGACAGCGCGGCCATGGCTGCCAAAAAATAGCGCAAAGCATCAGTAATTACCGTTATCATATCCAGGGCTTCAGCCGCGCTGCGGACAGAAAAATCATCGCTGTCTCCGCTTAAATCAGCTATATCGTGCTGATCGCGCAGGGTCATTTCCACATCGCTGATGGCGCGATCAATATTTTCTTCACTGTCAATTTTAATTCTTATTAATCCCAAATAATTAACGCCTGCTATCAGCTTTTGCATGGTTTTAATAGGCATTAAAATTTGATCGTCATAATCCTGAAAAGCCACGGTGCCGCGCTCAGCCATCACTCCGATAACTTCAAATGTGTGCTTTTTTATTTTTATTCTCTGCCCAATCACTTCTGACTCCCCGAAAAGCTCTTTTTTTACCGTACTGCCAATAACCGCGACGCGCGACAAATTTGTTTCTTCTTCTTTGCTGAAAAATCTTCCATTGTCCAATTCTCCGCCTTCAACCTCAATATATCCGACTGTAACTCCTTTTAAATTAGTGTCATAACTGTTAGAACCCCAGTTCGCGGTTCCTGTGCCGTTTGTATATCCGACAACATCAACAGCGTTAGGCACATTGCTTTTTTCGCGCAAAGCCATAACATCTTCGTAAGTTAGGGTCGTGATAACAATACCCATGGCGCTGGTAGGCGGCCCTGCCTCATCCGACTTACCCGGCATTACGCCGATTAAATTCGTGCCTAATGTTTCCACTTGCGCCAAAATCAAGCTTTGCGCCCCGGCTCCGACAGCCATAATGACAATAACCGCTCCAACGCCGATGATAATCCCGAGCATAGTCAAAAAACTTCTCGCTTTATTGGCAAGAAGCGCGGTAATGGAAGTGGCGACAGATTGGCTGAATTTGCTGAACATAATTAATTTTATAATACTCAATTTACAATATTCAATATTCAATATTCATTCAACACTCAATTTTTCAATATCCAATTTTGTTGATGATTAATTTATTAAATATTAAATGGATATTGGGTGTTGAATATTGAATATTTACTTCAATGTTTCCCCATCATGCGCCACTCTCCTATTCAGCACCGGATAATCATCAATAATTTTTCCATCTTTTATTTGGATAATCCTTTTGGCATGCTCTGAAGTGTAAGTTTCATGAGTAACCAGAATTATGGTATTGCCGGCATTATTAAGCCGCTGAAGTATTTCCATAATCTGCACGCCTGACTTGGAGTCCAAGTTGCCCGTGGGCTCGTCCGCGAAAATAATCGTTGGATTATTAACTAAAGCGCGGGCGATTGCCACGCGCTGTTTTTCTCCGCCTGATATTTGATTAGTGTAATAATCCAATCTATGGCCCAGCCCAACGCTTTCCAGCACTTGCTTGGCTGTTTCATTAATATCTCCTTTGCCAACCGCGTAAGTCAATGGCAATTTTACATTTTCCAGCACAGTAGTTCTGGGCAGCAGATTAAACGCTTGAAAAACAAAACCGATCTTTTCATTTCTCATTTTTGCCAATTCATCATCTTGCAGTTTTGTTATGTCTTTGCCTTCAAATTCGTAATGCCCGCCGGTTGCTTTTTCAAGAAAGCCCAAAATGTGCATCAGAGTGGATTTGCCCGACCCGCTCGGCCCCATTATGGAAACAAACTCGCCTTTTTCAATATTAAAAGAGATCCCTTGCAGGACCTTGGTTACCACTTCTCCGGCAGTATAAGATTTGGTTAAATTTTGAACATTTATAAGCGGGGTGGACCCCGCACCTTTTGAGCGGTTTTGTGTTGCTAATGTCGTCATCTTGTAAATACATTATGCCGGCTCCGCTAAAAAGGTGCGGGGTGGACATAATAATAAATTTATGCTAATAATACTATATAAAAATTAAGGGGGATAAAAAATTGAATAACAATAAAAAAAGGAGGGTGTAAAATGGATTTAGCTGCAGCGATTAAAGACATTGCGCAACAAATAACAGACATTGAAAAAAGAGTAACGTTAATCCATATAGAAGTAATAAATAAGGAGGATATGGCGAACAGGAAAGACCCTGTTGTCATAGGAGCTATGCAAAAAATCCTAGAATTAGACTTAGTCATGATTCAAGGAATTCGCGAACTTCAAAAAATTACAGATGAACTAAAAACCAAAATTGCATGGTTGTAAAAAAAAAGCTAACCTACTAATAAACAATTCCGGCAGGGCGACAACACGCTCTGCCTTTTTTTATTTTTTTTAACCTCCCCGCCTCGTCAGAGTCTCCTGAAAGGGACTCTGACGGTTCCCCGCCTCGTCAGAAATCCATCACATCAACATCGTAAATTCCCGCGCCTAAAATATAATTTGG
>VMTK01000055.1 GCA_013791585.1 Candidatus Falkowiibacteriota bacterium | reverse complement strand
TTCTGTCATACATATTAATTTTTGTTCCATAATTTTGTTTAGATTAATAGTTAATTATTATCTAAACCATTATGGCACAAAAATTAGCAGGTATGACATTTCTATTTGGCTGTACTATGACATTATCATATGGCTGCGACAGGAGGAGTTTATGCGTATGCAAAAATCGTTAGACAACTTAAAAAATGCTCAACTGAGGCAGAAAAATTATTTGTTCTTCAAAACATTATGGAAGGATTTTGACTTAGTGATTGATGACAATAAAACAAATAGTTTATATATTATCTCCGAAAGATATAATATATTCATAAAAGTAAAGCATGGCGGTTATATTCCAAGCAGCGGATTTTTGCTTATAGATAGTTTAGGGAAATTTGAATTTAATGGTAAATCCGTGATTGATATTGGATGTGGAGAAACAGGGATTTTAGCACATTATCTTTTTGCGCGTGAGGCTAGTTCTGTTGTTGGTATTGATATAGATCCATCTGCTATAGCACATGCCAAACATTCTTCTAATGTGAGTGATTATATTACATGGATTGTCTATGATGCAGGAAATATATTAACCAATAACAAATTTGATGTAATAATAAGCAATCCACCGCAAATGCCGATGTCTTTCGAATTAAGAAAACAATTAAAAGATTGGCATGATTCTTGTGGTGATACAGGCATAGAATTAATTACTCAAATTATAAAAAGAGCTTCAACGGGCTTGAGAAGCGGGGGAGAGATTTTTATTCTTGTTTTTGATTTTCTTGGAGTAAGAGAGAGTTACAATAATACTTTGAGTATTGAGGAAATCGGATGCAGATATGGATTTTCATGTGAAATTATCAAGTCTTATCCCAAAACGGTTCGCAAGGGAGGGCAAACTGAAAAAAGTATTTCATGGATTAAACATGTTTATCCTAAATATCGGTTTGGTAGAGATACTGAAGGTAATCTTTGTTATAATGCGCTAACAGTAAGATTTCAACACTCTTAAAATTATTTTATTGAAAGTTAAAAGCCTTTTCTTTTGTAGAAAAGGCTTTTTAAATTTTTTTTGATAATTTTTTTACATTTCCACCTGTTTTATTATATTTAAAGGATAATGATTTTTTTTAATCCAGTTTTGAATAATAATGTAAACTCTGTTAGATATAAATTCTTTGTTTTTCATTTTTAATATTTCTTCCTTATTAAACCATTTCAATTCACTAATGTCCTCATCTCTTATTAATTGTTCATTTTCTTTTGCTATGCGGGGAGCGCCTTCTACAATCTTGGCTGTAAAAGTTATTATAGTGCTTATTTTTTCTTTTTTTTGAGCAGTATAGAAACCCAATGAGCCGGTAAGAACAACCTTAACACAAGCTTCTTCTTGACATTCTCTTATAGCTGTTTCGAAAATAGTTTCTTGACCCATGTCGCCATAGCTACCTTTTACAATGTTCCATAAAGGAGTTGGATTTTTTTTAATTTTTTCTTTAAGAAGTAAAATGTTATCTTGATTATCGGTAATAATGATTCCTACTTTTATTTTATTGGACATAAATTTGTTAATTTTTTTTAATATGGATATTACATTTAATTATATATTATAATATATAATTATACAAATAAATAATTTTATGTCATTGACAAAAACGGTTATTATATGTAATGTATAATTGAATTATTGAAAAATTAGCACTTAAAAAAATTGTTCATTTTATATACAATAAAACTATCAAAAGGAGGGAAAATATGCCAGCAATATTCGGTTTAGATTTTGGAACAACAAATTCCGCGTTGTCTGTAAATGTTGGCGGAGAAGTCAAAATAGTTGATATTGATAGATTTAATATCACAGGCAAGACTTTGAAATCAATCATTTATTTTGATCCGGAAGAGAAAAAATTTCATGTTGGCCAGCAGGCGGTGAATCATTATATTGAAAACGATGCATTGGGCCGCTACATTCAGTCCATTAAGGCTTTTTTGTCCGACCAAAGTTTTGAGTATACAGAGATAGGGGGAAAAATTTATAAACTTGATCAATTAATCGCAATTATTTTACGCAACATCAAAGAGCAAGGACAAGAATATTTAGGCGAAGAATTAAATCAAGTCGTTTTAGGGCGCCCGGTTATTTTTTCAGAAGATCCTGATAGGGAAAAGTTAGCCGTTGAAAGATTGCTATCAGCAGCTAAACTTGCCGGTTTTAGTGAAATTCATCTGCAATATGAACCGATTGCGGCCGCGCTGGCTTTTGAGAGTACCTTACCCCAAAATGAAGAAAAGATTGTTCTGGTTGGAGATTTCGGCGGCGGCACTTCAGATTTTACAGTTGTTAAAACAAAAGGGGGACGACATAAACAAAAGATTGATCGTAAAAATGACATTCTCGGGCTCGGCGGCGTTTATATAGGCGGAGATGCTTTTGATTCGCAGTTGATGTGGGGAAAAGTGGCATATTATTTTGGCAAAGATGTGAGAGTAAAAGCGCTGATGGGCGATTTTGACCTGCCGGTTCCTTCAACAATCCTTAGTGATTTGCGCAAATGGCATTTAATTCCGCAATTACGGATGCCGAGAACAAGGCAGTCCATCAAGGGAATCAAGTATCAGGCGGATAAGCCGGAATTGATAGAAAATTTGGAAAATCTCATTGATGACAATTACGGTTATATGCTTTTTCAAGCTATTGAAAAAGCCAAATGCGAATTATCATCGTTTTCTTCCTCAGTGATTAATTTCAAAGAGCTGCATCTTAAAATTCAAGAGAACATTAGCAGGGGTGAATTCGAAAAATTTATTGCCCTTGATATTCAAAAAATTAAAGATTGCATTGAGGATGTGGTCAGTCAGGCAGGGATAAGCAATAGTGATGTTGAAGTTGTATTTTTAACAGGAGGATCATCTCATATACCAATGATTAAAAAGATTTTTTCAGAAAAATTTGGAGGTGAAAAAATAGATCAAATTAACGCTTTTACCAGTGTTGCCTATGGATTGGGTGTTAATGGAAATTTGTATATTTAATCATTATAATTTAGCAACGGGAAGTATGGCAGCATGCTTCCCGTTTTTTATTTTAAAATTTTTACACCCAACCGATTTTATGGTATTATATAGATGCTATTATTATATTATTAGATTAATATTTTATGCTTTTTTCCTTTTTTCACTACATTACTTGGATGGTGTCAAACATAATAGGGAAATTATTTTTGAACCTGAAAGCATCCGGCAAGGAAAATTTAAAAAATTTAGATTCAGGGGGAGCGCTTTTTGTTGCCAACCACCAGGGCAGGTTTGACCCTTTTCTAATCGGGGCAAGCATTCCGTTTTCTTATTTTTCAAAAATCAAATGTTTCCGCTACCAGACATATTATAAATTTATCACCGAAAGATGGTACGGCTTGTTTATCTGGCTGATGGGCGCTTATCCTGTTTATCCGGGGAGCGGGCCTTTGGAAAAAGTTTTGGAAAAAACAGTTAAGATTTTAAAAGACAATCAGAGTGTTTTAATCTTTCCCGAAGGAAAACTCAGCCAATATTTTGATCCGGCAAACGCCAAGCCCGGCATCGGCTATTTGGCGAAAAATTTAAATCCTTTAATCGTTCCGGTTTTTATAAAAAACACGCATAATATAAAATTTTTGGAATTCATTTTACGCAAGAGGCGAGTCAGAATAACATTCGGCCAGCCGTTTCGCTGGCAGGATATTGCTTTGCCGGAAGCGGAATACGGCGAGATAGCCAGAAGGATTATGGGGAGGGTTGGGGAGGTCTTTAAGTTTAATATAAACAAAAATGAATTTTTTAAAACATTAAAAGCTGAAGATTTTGGAGGAGAACATTCTAAAAGAAATATTTTTTTTATTATGGTTTTATGGTTAGTCAGCGCTCTGGCTCTAATTACGAATTTAATAGAAATACTTTTTATTAAATTATTTAAAAATAGAAAAGCGCCGATAAAAAAAATTATGTGGGAGCTTGGCCGGGATAAAAATCATATTTCAAGTTTATTTGTTGATAGATTTAGCGAATATAATCATAAATCTAAACATGGGGCGGCTGGCTGGAAATCGCTTGAAATTTTTTATAACTATCATATTAAAGTTAAGCCGTATTTAAAAAATAATTTAGAAGGAAAATTAACGCGATTTTGGATAGAAAAAATGGAAAACAGGCAAGCTGTTGCCAATCGCTTTAAAATCGTTATAAATTTATTAATAAAATCATTTGATGATTTTAAAAATGAACCGGAAATAAGGATAGTTTCTATCGCGGCAGGATCAGCCCAGGCGATAATAGAAGCAGTCAAGCGCCGCAAAAATATTAATATAAAAATTATTTTAATAGACCTTGACAATACAGCGATAGAGGAGGCGAGGATAAACGCAAAAGCAGCAGGATTGGAAAACAAATTTTTATTTATAAATAATTCAACTAAAATTTTAGAAGAAGTGTGTGATAAATTCAAACCGCAAATTATAGAAATGGTAGGATTTTTAGATTATCGCCCTAAAGAAAAAGCCATTCGCTTAATAAGCAGAATAAAAGATATTTTGCCTGAAAATGGAATTTTTATAACTTGCAATATAAGAAAAAATAGGGAAAAAATTTTTCTTGACTGGGTGCTATTATGGCCTATGGTCTATAGAAGCAGAGAAGAGCTATTCAAATTAATTTTAGAAGCGGGATTTAAAAAAGAAAAAGTTGAAATTATTAGCGAGCCATTTTGCATCCATAATTTAGCATTTTGCAAAAAATAATTTATATGTTCCAACTTCAATATTTGTTATCCATAGATGGGCTAATAACCGGTTTAATCGCATTTTTTTTTGGCATAGTTGTTTTGATTAAAAATAAAAAAAATGTAATTAATCAAACTTTATTTTTATTAACACTTGCTACCGCATGGTGGGCGTTTAGCTATTGGCGCTGGCTGTCAGTTTATGACAACAGGGAATTAGCTTTATTTTGGACAAGATTATTATCCATAGGGTCTGTTTTAATACCTTTATTTTATTTTCATTGGATTGTATCGTTATTAAAATTAAATCAAAAAAAAATAAAATTAATAATTTTAAGTTATTTTGTGGTGTTGCTTTTTTTATTTTTTTCCTTTTCCCCTTTGTTTGTTAAAGAGGTAACGCCTATCTTGCATTTTGCTTTTTGGCCAAAAGCTGGCCCATTGTATTCTCTTTATCTTTTTTTCGTTTATTTTGGCCTGGTTTTTTATTCCATTTATTTATTGTTAAAGCATTATAAACAATCAAAAGGATTGAAGCGAGTTCAAATAAAATATGTATTGCTGGGTTCAATTCTGGGATTTGGCGGCGGCGCCACTAATTTTTTTCTTTGGTATGGCATAGATATATTGCCGTTGGGCAATGTATTGGTTGTATCATATCCTATTTTATTTTCTTATTCCATCGTCGTCCACCGCCTCATGGACATAAAATTCGTTCTCCGCAGATCATTCGTCTATCTTGCTTCTTTGTCAACCATTTTAATATTCGCCATATCGGCGCAGTATGCTTTTGAGAGATTTTTTATGGAGATTTCCGTTTGGGCCGAATTTGCTATTTTAATTTTGTCAGTATCGGCTTTTCCGATAATCAGCAAAGCTTATTACCGCTTGGCTAATAAATATTTTTTTACTTCGCTGTATGACAGCCAGAAAGTTATTATGGATCTAAGCGACAACCTGCGCTCCACCTTGGAATTGAAAAAGATTTATAAATTCATTTCCGATACATTCCTTAATTCATTCCACGCCAAGTCCTCGGCCGTATTTCTTTATAATGAAAAATCAGGCAAATACGCGGCGGAGCATAACAGAGGATTCAACCTGAGGAAAAAAAGAAAGCTGGCGGCGTTAAAACAATTAAGAAAGCTGTCAATAACTCAAAACGAATCCATTATCATTGAAGAATTAAGGCACTCTTCTTATAAAAAATACAAAGCGGCGATTAATATGCTAGACGGACTGGGAATAGAAATTTTAACGCCGCTTAACATCAAAGACAAGAATATCGGGTTTATCGCCTTGGGCCGGAAAGAATCAGCGGACATTTACAATAATGAAGATCTGCAGGTATTAAAAATCATCGGGGCGCAGGCGGCCATCGCGGTGGAAAACGCCATTTTATACGAAGAAGCCAAAAAATTCAACATCAAGCTGAAAAAAGAAATCAGGCAGGCAACCGCTGAATTGCGGGCCGCGAATATCAATCTAAAAAGATTGGATGTCGCGAAAAGCGAATTTATTTCCATCGCGTCCCATCAATTGCGCACTCCGCTTACGGTTATCAAGGGGTATATCTCAATGGTTTTGGAAGGCACATTCGGAAAATTAAACCAAGAGGAATTTGATTCATTGAAAAAAGCGTATGAATCAAACGAGCGGCTGATCAAGCTGGTGGAAAATCTGCTGAACATCTCGCGCGTTGAATCAGGGCGGCTGAAGTTTGATTTCCTGGAAGCGCGCTTGGAAAAAATAGCGGGCAACGTAGTTGAAGAGCTGTCTGCCGAGGCGCGGGCAAAAGGGCTTGCGCTGAATTACCAGCAGCCGTCCAAGCCATTGCCGAAGATCACATTGGACGAAGGAAAAATCAGGCAGGTCATTTTGAATTTAATTGATAATTCCATAAAATACACGAAAAAAGGATCAATCAATGTTTCATTGGAGCAAATCAATGATAATATCCAATTTTGCGTTTCCGACACGGGCATGGGCATTACCGAAGACGACTTGCCGAAATTGTTCAAGAAATTCTCGCGCGGCAAAGACACCCCGCTAGTCCATGCCGGCGGCAGCGGCCTGGGGCTTTACGTGTGCAAAATGATGGTAGAGGCGCATAGCGGGAAAGTGTGGTGCGAAAGCAAAGGCAAGGGCAAAGGCGCGAAGTTTTGTTTTAGATTGCCGATAAAATAATAAAATAATAAATTAATAAATTAATAAAAAAATTTATGCCAATAACAATAGACAAAGATCTTTGCATCGGCTGCGGCGCATGCCCGGCGGTTTGCTCTAAAAATTTTAAGATGAACGAAGAAAACAAGGCGGAAGTTATCAGCCAGGAAGATTCCGATTGCGCTAAAAACGCGGCTGAATCCTGCCCGGCGCAGGCGATAAAGGTTGAATAATAAAAAATTTCAGGAAATAAATGTTTAACTGAGTTTATAATTTAAGTTATTTTTTTGTAATTTTTGTTAAATTAGTTAAATTAGTTCTTAGTTAAACGTATTAGAATATAGAACTAATTTAACTAATTTTACAAATAATAAAAATTTTTACAAATATGAAATTCCTTATTAATAGATTAAAAGATGAAAAACACGAGTTAATTGTAATTCATTTTTCCCGCTTGTTTTTTGCCGGCTTGATTGTTTTTGAGCTGTTGAATTATTTCAAAGTTCTGCGGTTCAATACCCAGTTCACTTGGCTTGGCCTTGTAATTACTTCAATAGCATGCTTGATTTTATTGGAAATCACCGCGCATAAATACCGGCGGAAAAAAGGAGCTTATCTGCATTGGTCAATTTGGCTGATTGTAGCGTCCGGCTTAAGCATGGACGCTTTCGGCGATTTTTTCCATTTATACAACAAGGTATGCTGGTGGGACCAGTTTGTTCATTTTTTCGTGAGCGGGGTTGCCTGCTTTACTTTATTTATAGTTATCAGCGCTTTTTGGATTGATAAATTCAAATTCAGCCTGCTGTTTAAAACAGGCCGGCTTAAATTGTCATTATTGCTGGCCGCTACCAGCGCCATGAGCTTGTCGGCGCTTTATGAAATTGAAGAGTATTTAGAAGATGTTATTTTTCATACCAGCCGTCTGGGGCCCGGAACCGATACGGCCAATGATTTGTTTTGCAATTTTATCGGAATTCTTGTTGCGGCCGCCATTGTTTATGTTTATTATTTAATCACTCGCGACAGAAAGATTTTGGAGTGAAGCCGCGCTTTGGACGAGCGGCTTGAAGATTAAAAAACGACCGGAAAAAAACAGTCCATCACGGGCTATTTTTTTGTTTGGAGTTTATCGGTGAAATGTTGTATAATATGATTATGAATTAGGAATAAGGAATTATGAATTAGGAATAAAGTTTTTAAATATTCAATATTCAATAACCAATATCCAATCAATATTCAATAAATTAATAATCAATAAAAAAAGATGAAGATGAAGAAATTGAATATTATAGCATTGAGTGTTGAGTATTGAAAATTGAATATTAACCAAACATGCTTAAACAGTATAAAGACAAATTAATAGCCATCTCTGCAATAACCCTCATCGCCGCGGGTACTTTTTGGTATGTCAATTATCTCATGAACAAGCCGCTAGACATAGAAATACCAAAAGAATTTACATATAATGGAACAAAAATCGCCTTGGCATGGACAGATGATAACACAGGCGAAAATTTGATTATCCAGTCGGATAAGAAAGAGTATAACGGGTTTTCAAGTGTGGATGTTTATTTTAGCATTACCAATATTTCCAGAAGAGATCAGGATATGGATGTTGTTGTTTGGGTGGAGAATGAGAGGGTGAGGGTGGAGGATATGGAGAGGATAGCCCTAACAGCACCGAGTGCTGGCGCAGCACTCGGTGCTGTTAGGGCGGATCAGCTGGGGCGCGAACGCGGACTTGAAACAAAAAGCATCAACGGCTACACCACCGGCTACTCTGCCAATGACCAAATAGAATCAGGCCAGACCAATTATTATAAAGCGACAATTAAATATCCGGCGAAGAGCAACGGTGAGTTTTTTATTGAGGCATTCGGCTACCCCTCTGCCCTTTGGGCATCTCCCCTTGGCAAGGGGAGAAATATGGCGGAGCCGCGCCGTGTTCCCCTCCTTGCCAAGGAGGGGTTAGGGGTGGTATCGGCTTACGGCCATCTTGACCCATGGTACTCCTCTTCTTACCAATACAAGCGGCAGATTACTATTAATGCCAGCCAAATCGCCACGACCACTGACGCTTTTCCCGTTCTTGCTACTACTACTTTGGCTGACCTTAAAACTGTCACCAATGGCGGGAAGGTGGGCAATGATAACGGGTATGATATTATTTTCGTGGATGATGACGACGCAACGCTGCTTAACTTTGAACAAGAGAAATACGCCAGCACTACGGGCGAGATTGCCTATTGGATAAAAACCGATATTTCAAGCACGACTGACAAGGTGATAAATATGTATTACGGCAATTCAGGGGCGAGCGATGTCTCAACCACAACAGGTGTTTGGGATGATAATTATGTAATGGTTCAGCATATGCACCACGATTGGGACGCGACAGCGTTAGATTCAACATCTAACAACAATGACGGAACAAATACTAATTTCTATTCAGCAACCTCATCAGTCACGGCTCAAATAGACGGAGCGATTGATTTTGACGGCGCGGATGATTATGTGGATGTGGCGGACGCTGATAGTTTAGACGCGACAAATGTAACGCTTTCGGCTTGGGTGAAGTCGGATACTGTCGGGAGGTATATTGTGGCAAAGGATCCACCGGGGCTGGTAAATTCTAAATCCGAAACTCTAAATTCTAAACAAAATCCAAATGACAAATTTCAAATAACAAACCCCGCAACATCGCTACGCGACAACGGGGCAGGTAAATCCCAAATAACAAATTCTCCGCCCGAGGCGGACCATCCTTGGGCTGGCAATAATCAAAATATTTTTAAGCAAAAATTTGATTTTGCTAAACAAAAAATTGTTGATTTCGTGAAAAATAACGGGCGGAAGGTGTTGGCGCGGTTTTGGGGTAAGGAAGCGCCGCAGTCCCCTGCGGCGGGAGACTGCGGCGAGGCGGAAGACAACAAAAATCCCCTCTTGCCTGTCCCGCTTTTTGCGGGGGGAGGGGTTGGGGGCGGGTTTGATGGAGCCGACGGCGTGGACGCCCTTATTAAAAGTTCAAGAGAGAACGATAGCGTTGTTTCTAAAAACGGCTTCACGAAAGAATACAAAGCGGAGAACAAATCGCTTAAAATATATGGCGAAAACACCAGCATTGAAATGGAATTGTTATCGCCTTATACGAAGAAGGTTTCTGCCGGGGAGGCGGTTTTAATCGCAGAAATGCGGCTTAAAGACTGGGAAGGCAAAGACAATTTGTTTGATGAGCTTGGTTTTTATGACAGGAAAGATTATCAAAAACTGGAAAAACAATTTACTTATAAATATGCCGAAGAGATAACAGTCCAAAATTGCATACCAATACCGGGATATGAAGATAAGGGCTTGGAGCATTGCGTTGAACAGCAAACAGGCGACTGGGATAATGCGGTTGAATTTACGAAATTATCTGAATTGCCGCATAAAGACATAAGAATAGGCATTTTTACAAAAACTATTTTAGGTGAAAAAATAGAATGGCTGCCGACTATTGACGGATTTAATATCTATGAATGGGCGGCTTATGATGTAACAGAATTAAACAGTTTAGAACACGATACTGTTCTGGGACAGCACAACTCCCTCGTAATGATAGACAGCACGCATTTTATTCTTGCTTATATGGGGGAATTAAGTGATGGCTACATCAGCACATTCTCAATAGACGGCAATTATGCAATTACAGAATTAAACAGTTTAGAACACGATACTGTTTATGGATATTACAACTCTCTCGTAATGATAGACAGCACCCACTTTATACTTGCTTATGCGGGAACTGATTTAGACGGCTACATCAAAACATTTTCAATAGATGGCAATTATGTGATAACACAATTAAACAGTTTAGAACACGATATTGTTAATGGACAGCACAACTCCCTCGTGATGATAGACAGCACCCACTTTATACTTGCTTATGCGGGGGAATTGAATGACGGCTACATCAAAACATTCTCAATAGACGGCAATTATGCGATAACAGAACTAAACAGTTTAGAACACGATATTGTTAATGGATATTACAACTCTCTCGTAATGATAGACAGCACTCATTTCATTCTTGCTTATATGGGAACTGATTTTGACGGCTACATCAAAACATTCTCAATAGACGGCAATTATGCGATAACAGAACTAAACAGTTTAGAACACGATATTGTTTATGGAATTTGGAACTCCCTTGTAATGATAGACAGCACTCATTTTATACTTGCTTATACGGGGGAATTGAATGGCGGCTATATCAGCACATTCTCCATAGACGGTAATTATGCGATAACCGAACTAAACAGCTTAGAACACGATATTGTTAATGGACAGTGTAACTCCCTCGTAATGATAGACAGCACTCATTTTATTCTTGCTTATACGGGAACTGATAATGACGGCTATATCAAAACATTCTCAATAGACGGCAATTACGCAATAACAGAACTAAACAGTTTAGAACACGATACTGTTCTGGGACAATACAACTCCCTCGTAATGATAGACAGCACTCATTTTATTCTTGCTTATACGGGGGAATTGAATGGCGGCTACATCAAAACATTTTTTGTGGAAGCCCCTAAAACAGATGTCCCCTACGCCCTCAGCACGGTAGGCGGCGGACAATTTCTGATAATGAATAGCGGGACTACTTATACCGCTACCAGCACCACTGATATTAATGACAGCCAGTGGCATCATATTGTCGGCAGTTATGACGGGACAACAATGAAAATATATATTGACGGAACCTTGGAAGACACCAATACTGATTTTTCCGGCAATCTGCCAACCAATGACGGCAATGTGCGGATAGGAGCGGACTATCAACCAACGCCGGATAATTTTTTTAGCGGGCTGATTGATGATGTTAAAATATATAATTACGCCCGCACAGCCGCGCAGATTGCCTGGGACTATAACAAAGGCAAGCCGGCCGGGCATTGGAAATTTGATGAAAATTCTTCCGGCTCGGCTGACGGAGATAGTTTGATTGACTCATCCGGAAACGGCAATGCCGGAACAGGCATTGACGGGGCAAATGACGCAGGACTGTCTTGGACCAGCGGAAAAATAAATTATGGCATAGCTTTTGACGGGACTGATGACTATGTTGACATAGGAGACACGAATTATAATATCAATACTGTTTCATTCTGGCTGAAAGCGGACAGTTTGACGGAAAGTATTATTGATCTGGACGGAGGGACGCATACTGCCTCGTCAACCAGCGGAACAATTTCAGCAAACGGTTTTGTCAGCCCGACTATTTATGTTGACGGCTCTCTTGGTTCTACCATTGATACGGGCTGGCATCATATAACTTTGATAACCGACACGGCGATTGACGCCAACAATATGGACATCGGCCGGGTCGGCGCCGGCTACTTTGACGGGATTATTGATGATGTAAGGGTTTACGGATATGCGCGCGCCGCGCACCAAATCAAGCAAGACTATTTAAACGGCGCTGCTGTGAGATTTGGAAATTAGATTATCTATTGTATCAGCGTTTAAATTTGGTGCGGGGCGGACGGCTGAGCAGGTGAAAGAGGATTATTTTTACCCCGTTAGATATTTTATCTAAACGGGGTGAATGGGGCGAGGGTTAGGTTTGGGGAGTAGGATTGCCCTCACCCCCGGCCCCTCTCCCACAACTGCGGGCGCGGGCGAGGGGAGCTAAGGAAAAGGTTTTAAAATAATTCCCTTTTTCCCCTCACCCCCGGCCCCTCTCCCACGCCTGCGGGCGCGGGCGAGGGGAGCTATTTTAAATAGAGAAGAACATTAAAAGATAGTTCCCTCTCCCGCAACCGCAGTTGCGGGAGAGGGTCAGGGTGAGGGAAAGATAAATGGCTTTAACAGCCATTTTTTTGTTTTCAAAAATTGCTAAAAAAAGCTAAAAAGTAAGACTTTTTGTGACAATGGATGACAATAGAGTAATATAATATAATATAATAAATAATAAAATAATATAGTAAATTATAATAAATAATAAGATGATATAGATAATTATAATAAATAATAAGATGATATGGTAAGTTATAGTAAATAGTTATGACTTTTCGTTGACAATGGACGACACAATAGTTTATAATAAATAGTAATATCGCGAGATGTGGATAACTAAAAAATAATCCGAATCTACGAATTAATTCAAATGCCCCAAATAATTACAAATCGAATTAAATTTTATTTGGATAATCCGCGTTTGGAGCATTTGGCTATAATTTGCAGCATTCAAATTATATATAAATTAAGAATGTAAATTTTTGTGTGATATTCAAAGATGAAATTCTAACAATTCAAGAAGTCGCAAAAGTCCTGAAAGTTTCTAACAGGACTGTTTATCGCTGGGTTGAGTCCGGCGATTTGAAAGCAGCCCGGATAGGCCGTAAGACCTACCGGGTTTTTGAATCTGATTTGAGAAAGTTTGTGAGGAAGTATATTAAATAGGAATTATGAATAATGAATTAGGAATTATGAATAATAAAAAGCCAAAAATAAAAAAGTTTACAGATTTAGATGTTTGGAAAGAAGGGCATAAATTAGTGCTGATGGTTTATAAAATAACAAAAAATATGTTTAAAAGATACAAGAAACAAGATACAAGGATACAAACAAGATACAAATTCAAATTTCAAAATTTCAAACTGTTTGGTTATTGGAATTTGAGATTTGGAATTTGTTTGTATCTTGTATCTTGTATCCTTGTATCTTCGGTTAGCGCCACCATGCAAAGCGATAATTATATAATTTACGAAACGGTTCTGCATTCTTTTGAAGGCCCGGTTGTTTCCGGCATAAGCTGTTCCGGGCCCACCGCGACTTCCATTACCGTAGCTTGGACCACGGATGTTATCGCGGACGGTTTTGTGGTTTACGATACCGCCAGCGGTTTTGCATCCAGCAAGGAGCAGGGATCAAGCGTGAAAACTTCCGCCAGCCATAGCGTTACGGTAAGCGGATTGGAAAGCGGCGCGACATATTATTACAAAGTAAAATCAACTCGGCTGAACGGCGGTTCCACAACTGACACTACGGTTTACACCTGCGACACATCAGCCGCCGCGGCAGATGAAGAAGAAGAGGCCGCTGTTCCAGGCGGCGGCGGAATATTGATTATTGATAAAAGGGATAAAGTCGCTCCGCTTGTTTCCAATGTCCAAGTGATTAATGTAAGAGGAAGCTCGGCAACCATTGTTTGGGAAACTGATGAAAGCGCCACCGGCTTTGCGGAATATGGAACAGACATTAATTACGGAAATACTTTCGGGCAATGGGCTTATGGAACATCCCATTCCGTGATTCTGGAAAATTTAACTTCTGAAACAGCATATCATTTCAGGGTTTTAAGCAGCGATGAGTCAGGCAATCTGGGCAAGTCCGAAGACCAAGTTTTTACGACTATTTCGCTGATAGATGAAATAGGGATTGACATAGGCATTGAGCCGGAAGACGAGCAGTCCGCGGAAAATATTTTAGCCGAGGCGTCAAGAAAAGCCATAGAGATTATGGAAAAGTTTGCTTCGCAAGTGTCGCTTAACGTTTTGGAGTCTACATTGTCTTCCCAGTATGACGCGATCAAAAGATTAGCAGGACTGGTCCCCCCGCCTATACTTTCAGGAGAACCAAGAGTGGAGGTCCAGTCGGACAGAGCGACGGTTTATTGGACAACGGACAAAGAGGCGACATCATTGGTGGCCATAGCCGGCGAAGCAGAATACAATCCGGGAGCGCCGGAGCCGTACGCGCGGACATCCGGAGATTCTGAAAATTTAACCACGGAGCATGAGGTGCGGATTTTCGGGCTTGAACCCGGCGCGCTTTACCATTATCAACTGCGCAGCAAGTCAGCCGCCGGCGCGCTGGGCCAGTCAAGGGATTTCACTTTCAGAACCAGCTTGGAAACATTGGAGATAACAAATTATTATACAGAAGTTATTAACGATTCAACAGCGGCATTCAAATGGGTGACTAATTTTAATTCTGATTCAGCAATCAAGTTCGCGCCTTACAGAAACGGCATTTTATCCGTGGAAGAATCCAAAATCATCAAAGACAACGTCGAGTCGGTGATCCATGAAATAACCATAGAAGAATTTGAAGGAGGAGTGGTTTATGAAATAGAACTGCAAAGCCAGGACGCGCAGGGGAATATGGCGGTTCAATCAATTTCGCTTTTTTCCACGACAAAAGATGATTTACCGCCGGTTGTTTCAAATATAAAAGTTGATTCCACGGTATTTCTGGATAAAGAAGGAAAGATCCAGACGATTATTTCCTGGCTTACAAACGAGCCGTCCACATCATTGGTTTATTATCAGGAAGGAGTTCATCGGGGGGAAGTAGAATTGGCGAATAAAACCGGCTTGAATATAAGCTATTCCAAAGATCATATAATGGTTTTCACGAAATTCAAATCCAATTCCGTTTATACTTTCAGGGTTGAAAGCGTTGATTCAGGCGGCAATGTTTCCTTGTCTGATCCGCATACTTTTATGACGCCGAAAAAGCAGGAATCAATTTTGGATATTATTTTAAGGATTTTAGGAAAGACTTTCGGATGGATGAAGGAGATTATTTAGGGATTAGGGCATAGGGATTAGGGGTTAGGGAATAGGGACTATGGAGCCGACAGACTAATATTAAAAATTAATAAATTTACATATAAATGAATCAGTTTAACAGGACAATCAGAAAAGTTCTATTAACTTCAGCAATACTGATGATTGCTTGTTTTGCCGTGTTTGTTATTTTTGCTGATAAAAACGAAGCCAAGGCCGAGATTAATCCGATGCTGAATTTTATGGGCAAGGTGGTTAACTCAGATTACTCGGTGGTGGCTGACAATGTTTATGATTTCAGCTTTGGGCTTTATACTGCCGATACGGGCGGAACAGCTGTCTGGTCCGAGGATTTAACAGCCGCTAATTTGTTCGCGGCATATATCAGCGGAGTTTCAGCCGGCGCTTCCAGCACCACTTATACTTATAGCGGCGGCAGCAATGAAAGCGCGTTAAAGGCGGGCCAATATTTAACTAACGCTTCCAGCACGGAATATGAATTAATTACCAGTTATGATACAACAGCCAATACCGTGACGGTCGCCGCTACTGCCGCTTGGAGCGTTGGGGAAGAAATTAATAACAGGCCGAGGGTGGAAGGAGCGATTATTGACATTGATTTGGGCGCGGTAAGCGATTTGAGCTCGGTTAATTTTGACCAGACATTATATTTGGAAATTGTTTTCAACAGCGAAACAATGCAGCCGAGAAAATTGATAACTTCAGCCGCCCAGGCGTTCAACGCCTCCAAGCTTGATAATGTAAGCTCGGAAGCATTTGCTATTTTAGCCGAAGATGAAGCGATAACCGGCGAATGGAGCTTTGGCAATATCGTAAATATCGCGACAAGCTCCGCGGACTCGGCTCTTACCATAACCCAGTCAGGGGCAGGCGATATTGTTAATATTTTCAGCGGCTCCACGGAAGTATTTACGATTACCAACAGCGGCTTTGTGGGAATCGGCACCACGACAGCATCTTCCATGCTCACGGTCGGACAAACATTGGGCAGCCAGTTCTTGGTTGATTCAAGCGGTTCTATAACCGATGGATCTTGGCAGGGAGATGTTATCGGCGTGGCGTACGGGGGAACAGGCACTTCCACTTTTCAGCAGTATTCATTGGTCTACGCCAGCGCTGATAATGTTATTAATGAAATTTTGGCCGGCAGTGAGGGAGAAGTTTTAATAATATCCGGCGGCAAGCCGACATGGGTTGCTTCTTCAACCGGCGCGGAACATCCATTGCTTTCAGTTTCGCATTCTGATACTGCTCCTAATGCTGTAACCCGAGGCGCTCTAATTATCGGCGATTCAACACCTGAATGGTCCAGATTGGCTCTGGGAACATCCGGCTACATATTATATTCAGACGGAACAGACGCGATCTGGCAGGATTTCGGCGCGCCGTTCTATACATATTTTAACGCGACAACCACAGACGCTTTGTCCGAGGGTTTAACCAATCTCTATTGGTCTGATACTCTTTGGGACAGCCGTTTTGCCGCAACTTCCACGACCGGCTTAAGCGAAGGATCTAATCTCTATTGGACAAACACAAGGTTTGACGAGCGGTTGGCGGCGACAACTTCACTGCCTACGCTAACCACTTTGGGCAATCTGTCCACAGTCGGAACATTAACTTCCGGCACATTGGCTCTTGACTCATTATCATACTCGGGAACATTGGACGCGGTCTACGGAGGCACTGGCGCGGACTCATCAATTTGGTCTGACGGCATTGTCCAAGTTGTTGGCGGAGCGTGGAGCGCGTCAACAACTTTGTCCGTACCGTTCGGAGGCACAGGCACAACAACATTCCAAGCAAATTCAGTTTTATTCGCCAGCGCTGACAATGTGATTTCGGAAATATTGCCGGGAACCAACGGATATGTTCTGTCAATGCAAACAGGAGTTCCGACATGGAGTTCAACAGCCGCG
>VMTK01000072.1 GCA_013791585.1 Candidatus Falkowiibacteriota bacterium | reverse complement strand
TTTTTAAGTAAAACTCACGGATTAAATTCTGTAAAATTTTTCTTGAAGTGGACCCAAGCATTAATGCTTTGCCGCAAAAAAATTATTTGCAAAGGAACAAGTTTTCCACCAAATTAAGTTACTTATACCTTATATTGTTATTATATCAGGCATTATGCGATAGAATATTTTCTGTCATCCTGAGCCCGCAGGCGAAGGATCTCGTGTTAAAATATCTGCTCATTATTCATAAATATTGCATTATTTGCGGGATTCTTCATTCCGCTTCGCTTCATTCAGAATGACAGAAGAAAACAAAAAGTGTTTAAACGCATAATTTCTAAAACTTTTTACGGCTCTCTGTCTCATAGACAACAAAAAATCCCAATACCTTATGAGGCTTGAGTTTAATCTATGGAATTATTTAATTAAGAAAGTCTGCTGAAGCAGATAAATGAATGGCCACTTATATGTTTTGAAAATTATTTAAAAGCATGAAGATTTTTTTGTATTTTGAAATTTTAAAACTAAAAAAACAAAAAAAACGGCAACTGAGTAAAAAATGGAAAATTTTTATACTAATAAGAAAAAGCCGTTTTAAAAATATGTTATATCTTATGTTAATTAAAAATTCATTTCAGCAACACACTTGCGCAAGCGCTTTAAGCGCCGTGTGCATAAAACTCTCTTTAAACCTTTCCCCAATATTAACAAATATTAATAATATTGTCAAGGGATTTGCTGTGATTTTCAAAAAAATTATTTTATCTTTAATTTCTTGCCTAATCTTAAATAAAATATGGTTTAAAAATAGAATGCGGCTTATGAAAGTTTATATGTTATCCACAGGGGGGAAATTGTAAAAAATTCATATCTAAAAAATATCATTCAGCCGCTCTAACACTATTTTGTTCATGCTATTCCACTTCGCCGCATTCTCTCCACAAAGGACTACGGCGGTTCAATGATTTACCTGCTTACCGCCAATTTTATTCTATCTCCCCCACATCAATTTTCCTAACATCATCATTCGTAATTCCCAGTCCCAGTTCGCGCATAATCACTATGTTAAATTCGTTTTTTTAATTTTTTATAAAAATTTTCCCGCGAAGCGATTATTATAAAAATAATGATTAGTTTTTCTTTTTCAATCTTATAAACAATGCGATAATCTACAGCTTTAAATACAGCGCCGAATTTTAAAATTCCTTGAAATTCATCGCCTTTTAGTTTTTTTCCAATATAAGGATTTTGTAAAATTTTTGAAAAACAAAAATGCCTAATAAATTCTTGGGCATTCTTGTCTAGTTTTTTAAAGTCTTTTTTGCAGGAATTAGCAACAACAAAATTATACATATTTAAAAATTGAATTCTTTGTCAAATTCTTTCGCGCTAACGCATTGCTCTTTGTTTTCTTTTAAACTTTTTACTCTTTTTTTAAGCTCGCTATAATGAGGATCGCTGTAAATCCAATCGTTCAAGGTATTGTCCGCCGCATTTGGCAAAAACATGGATCGCAAAAGCTGGCGAAAAAATTCGCTGCGATTGGCGAATTTGCCTGATTTTACATGCTTGTCAACAAGCAAAGCTAATTCCTTGTTTAAAGATATGTTGTAGGTAATCATAGTTTTAAAATTAATTTATTATCTATTCTTAATTATATTAGATAATAATATTTTGTCAAGGTATGGCAAGGTTTGCTATAAAGAATTTAAAATTTCCCCCACATCAATTTTCCTAACATCATCATTCGTAATTCCCAGCCCCAGTTCGCGCATAATCCTGAACGCGTCTGACGGGCGGCTGAGGTAATATGCTTTTAGATCATCGGGGTTAATGTAATACGCTTCTCCGTTCTGTTCAACATCCAGCATTATTTTGCCGGATAATCTGCTTGGGAATTTGGCATTAAGATAATTATTCAATTCGCTGTGTTTGATTCCCAGTCCCAAATTTCGCATGATGCTGAACGCGTCCGCCGGCCTGCCAAGATAATATTTCTTTTGATCGTCCGGATAAACATACCACCCCTCGCCGTTTTTTTCCACTTGCAGTAAAATATTACCGATAACTCTTTTTGATAAATTTTTGTCTATTTTGGTGATTAGGGTTTTTTCTTGCTCAATAAAATTTTTACCGTTTAAATTGGAATTACTATTTTCCTTTGTTTGATTATTAGTAGTAGCGTTATTATTTTTTTCTTCCGTCTTTATCTCGTATTGACATGATTGACCCAATATTGGGTTACCCCCTATGCAATTGTTAGGATATGAAGAAATGACACTTCTTGTCTGTTTTCCGTTTACGCAATTAGTCCAGTTTGAATAAGTCCACAAAGAGCAAGCAGTAACTATAGGTGGCAATGCGACACAAAAACCATTATTAAATTTTTGTTGATTGCCAAAGTTTTGAACACAAATATTATTTTTTTCTTCATCGGTATAGATTCGACAAATTCCATTATATTTTTTTACACTATCGTTATATAGACTGACGGTAGTATCAATTTGTTGAGATAGATTTAATCTTTTTTGCGCATATTCACGATTAATAGCATTAATTTGAGGCTGTAATCCTCCCGCAGTAATGCCTCTCCCTATAGTGCTCTCTTGTAGGTCAATAAGAGCTTGGGCTTCTTTGTAGTCTAAATTAGATAAATCTGATTTTAATTTATCAATTTCAATTTTTTGTATTTCTAAGTCTTGTTTTAAGACCGTTTTCTGAGAAATATATTGCTGATTACTTAAATATAGTGTACAAGAATAGCTATATCCGATACATTCCTCCATATCATCATAAGGCACGCTACTTAACCAACCATCATTACAAACCGCCCGATTATTTATGTGTCCAATACCGCAGTTTGCTCCACTATGGTACGAGCACGCCCCTTCGGTTGCAAAAACATTTTTTGCAATAAATAATAATGAGGAGGAAAGTATAAGTAATAAAAAAATTGTAAATTGTTTTTTCATAAAATTATTTTTAAATTTATAATTTTTTACAAAAAAGGTCTTCCGTCGGCGGCAGCCCTTTCGGGCCGCCCAATGCCCTTTCGGGCAAAGACCACTTGCATAGTACCGATCAGCCCCGCCCAAAAGCGGGGTAAAAAGACTGTTTCTATGTAGATGGATTTTCAACCATGCCTCAAACAAAAAATTCAAGGGTTAGGTTAGTAAATTATTTTTAAAAACTACTGTAAAAAAACCTCAACGGGCAATGATTTAATGAAAGTGTTTCCCTGCTTAAAAAAATTCAATTTTTCAAACCCGATTACTTTGCCTTTCTTATCCTTATTCAAAATAACTTCATCGCCTGTTTCCTCGGAAATAAATTCTTTTTTAGGATCGCCAAACCAGACATTCAAAGTATTGCCCAATGAATCATAATAGATTTTAATCGCTTTTAATTTTTGCTCTCTTGTTTTTGCCATATTTGTTTCCCCTCTTTAATTTTGTTAGTTATATAAACTGTTATAATAAAGCCATCGCCGTTTTCATGCTTTGCGACAACGCATAAATAATTTTTGCAATATTTTTTATAGTAAAGAAAAACTTTTTTATCCGAGTTGCTAACCCTTATTATATCCGGAGAAGTTAGCGCTTCTTGCGTTTCTTTTTCCCTGCCTTTGATTGACGGGTGTTTAACAGCCGTAATTTTTTGCCAATAATCCCGAGTTGTTTTTATCTGCTTATTTAGAGCGGATTTAATTTGAAATAGCTTTTTATTATCATTATTATTGGCAATCGCTTGCATATTTTGTATTTTAAAATAATTTGAAAATCATCTCTATAATTCTTGTTCGGATTTTCAACCATGCCTTAATCCCGCCTAAGCGGGACAAGGGTTAGGTTGATGAGTTTTAGTATCTTTAATATTTTGCTAATTATATTTGCAATTTAACCAAAATACACTAAAAAGCAAGTCCTATTTTAATTTCTTGACGCACTTCCTCTCAGGCAAAAAATTATCCTTGCTCACGACCTTTTGCCCGGTCTGCAATTCATAATCTTTTCTGGCCCGCTTGGCAACGCCTCCGCCCTTTTTGGCTGAAACCGCGTTTTTATCATAACCTTCTGCCTTATCCTTTTTAGCAACATTAGTTGTTGAAAGTTCAGCCAACGCCGTAAAAAGCAATTCAGCATCCGTCATATTGTCGCGCAAATTCTCCCTTTTAAGATTCTTTATTTTTTTATGCCCCTGTGTTGTTAACCCTGTCCATTCCTTATGAATAATATCCGTAAGTTTCGCGTATTCCAATCCTTCTTTAACATCGCTTTCACTCCAATAATCAGTTAATTTATTTCTGATTTCCTGCCCCCTCATTCTTTGCTCAATCCACTTCTCGGATCTGCCGGCAGCTTTCCAGTTTTTTCTGGCTCTATTGACCGCTAATTCAGGGTCAGCAGTATCCCGCAATCTCTCATAGCCGACTTTAGCCAGCCATATTTTAAACGGCTCGGCTTTTGGGGATGGTATTGACTGTATAATGCGAAACATTGTTTCGGTGTCCGCGGCATCAGTTAGATATTTTTTGCCGTCTTTAGCTGTTAATTTCAGTTGGTTACATTTTGTAACCACCTCGCTGCCTTCTTTTTTTAAACGATTTTTTAATACTTTCCAATAATTTCTCGGATCCGCGCTTTGAGTTAAAATTCTCACCACATCCATAATGGCAAAATACCACCTCTCGTTTTTATCCGACCATATTCTGCGGACAGGAATATTTTCAAAAAGAATAATTGATTTTTGTTTAATTATTTTTTTCTTTAGCATAATTTTTAATAAAATTCCATCCGCCAACAAACCCTTCGGACATTGGCTGAACGAACAATACCAGACGGAAAGCCGCCTTTATGTTCGTTCAGTTTTTCAACCATGCCTTAATCCCGCCTAAGCGGGACAAGGGTTAGGCTTACCCTGTTAGATAATTCATCATATCTAATAGGGTTGATTAAATTTTGATTATTTGCAGCCACAGCACTGGCAGCAGCTTGCCGTTTCTTCTTTACCGAATTTCTTATCGTATTTTTTAACCAATTCCAATTGATCCTTATTGGCTTTGCCGGCAATCTCGCTCATTATCTTTTCCTGCTCTTTAATCGGTAACTTGAAAAAACTCTTCAAATCTAATTTTTTATTATTTTTCATATTTTGCATCTTTTAATATTTTATTTAATTTTTCTTCAGAATACCTTATTTTTAGATAACTGTCAATATGAACATCAAAATAAGATTCCTTGATATTATTGTTGTAATTCTTAATTATTAAATAAACCTTTACTTTATCTTTAAAAATAGATTTAATTTTTATTACATTTTTTCTGGCATTAATAAACGCTTCAATAAACGCTTTCTTAGGCACCATTCTGCCTTCTACTTTTTCCCGTTTTTTAGTAAACTCCCAAGCAACGACTGGATCCTGATAAACATAGCATATTATCACTTCTCTATTTTTATTAATTGATCTCCCAATATTGCGGTAAACAATATCAAATTTCGCAAAAGTGCCGTCTAATAATAAATTGTATTTATTTTTTAAAACATAACTGTAAAGTATATCAACAGCTATGGAAGCGGCGCCCTGAACCACATAAGAATTTGCGCCGTTATACTGCGGGATTATTCCCCTGATATCATCAGCGTCAATTCTTGCCATATCGCTATCAAATTTTTCAATAAACCTTTTAGAGTATTCTGTCTTTCCCGCGCCCGGGGAGCCGGCCATAAATAATGAAATTGGCTTTTCATTCGGCTTATAAATTTTGCCGCTGGCAAATTTTTCAAACAGCAAATTCTTATTCCTTTTTATAAATTCTTTAGCGCGCTCGCTGTCTATTAATGGATTATTCATGAGGACGTTATATCACAAATTATTGTAAAATAAAATTTAAACATTATCTTTACAAAAAAGGTCTTCCGTCCGCCGGCAGCCCTTTCTGGCCGCCCAATGCCCTTTCGGACAAAAACTATTTTTACGGTTTTAACTTGCGGTATCTTGTGCTTCTGCCAAGGCCGATGCGCTCTACCTTTTTAAGTCTCATTAATTTGTACAACACCTGATTAACCGTCGGTCTGGCAACTTTGGCTTCTTTGCTTATTTCACCCGGGCTTGCTTGATCAACTTTTTGCAGATAACGCCAAACAGCCAGCTGTTTATCCGACAAAAGCTTTTCTATATTTTCTTTTGACAGCAGTTCCGCCGCCATTTGCGATTGCTTAAGAAAAATTGTTAAAAAGAAATCCAGCCATGGCGTAATATTATTCTTTTTTGCCCCGATATTTTTTTGCCCTTTGCGAAGCGCCATATAGTATCCTTGCTTATTATCCTCAATTAGCTTCTCGTGAGATACATAGGGCATATACAAATAATCCGCTTGAAGCAAAAGCAAATTTGCCAACACGCGCGAAAGCCGCCCGTTGCCGTCTTGGAACGGATGAATTTTTAAAAATTCAACTAAAAAATTGCTGATTATCAATAAAGGATGATATCTTTTTTCTTCCAGCGCTTTACTTGTCCATTCAATCAATTCTTGCGTTTGCTTGGGCGCGAGGTATGCAGGGCTAGTCTTAAAAATAATTCCAATTACCTTGCCTTGATTATCCGCAGCTTCCACTTGATTCTCAATTTTTTTATATTCTCCCCTATGCTTTGCGTCTTTGGCTGTATATTTTAAAAGCTCTTTGTGAAAATGTTTTATGGTATTTTCGCTAAATTTAATGTTTTTCCAAGCATTAAAAATATTTTGCAGCAATTCATAATATCCTTGAACTTCTTGCTTGTCTCTATCGGTAAATTTTTGAATAGAAATTCCTTTTATTAATTTTCCAACATCTTCATCCGACAAGCTCGCTCCTTCTATTCTCGTGGACGCGCCTGCGGAAGTTATTAAAACGCTTTTTTTTAACCTGCCTAAAACCTGAGGGCTTAATTTTGCTCCCTGTATCCATTCTGTTTTATAGCCGTCAATTTCTAAAATTTTAGATAAAATTCTAGCAGGGGCATTTTTAATCCTTTTATCAAATTTATCAAATCTAGCAGCATTTTTCATAAAAATGTTTAATAGACCTGTTACGCAACTTATTACGCAACAGATCTAATAATTAATCTTATATAGTTAAGTATATAAGATTATATAAGATTAAGCAATAGTGAATAATTTTTAAAAAGCACTTCTCTGTTTTAAGAAAAAGCTTATAACCAGCCGTATTGCGACTTCACAAAATTTGAGTTTGTTTTAAAGATTATCCGCAACTTGCCATGCGTTATGCGTTACGCGTTACGCGCTCAAGCTCCTCTCGCGCCACCTGCCTGTCATCCCAGGGAATTTTCTTGCCATCCTCCGCGCAAATCGCCTGCTCGCTGCCCTTGCCGGTAATAAGCACGATGTCTTTTTCACGCGCCAAGGAAAAAGCTTTTTTAATGGCTTGGCGCCGGTCTAATATTTTGAACAAATTTTTGCCAAGTTCTTTGCCGGCCTTTTCAGCGCCGGCCGCGACTTGGTCAATTATAATTTGCGGGTCATCATTATAAGGATCCTCGTTTGTTATTATTATATAATCAGCTTTTTCTCCGGCTATCTTGCCCAGCTTCGGCCGCCTGTTGATATCCCTGCCTCCGCCGGCCGAACCAAGAACATGGATTATTCTGCCTTGTTCTTCTTCCGCTTGATTGTTGGAAATTAATTTTAGCACTTCGTATAATTTGCCCACCGCGTTTGGCTCAAAAGCATAATCAACTATTACAGTAAAATTAATCTTTTTTTCTCCCTCTCCTTTAGAAGGAGAGAGCCTGCCCCGCACTTGATGCGGGGGCTGGGGCGAGGTTATCCTTTCAAATCTTCCCGGCACTCCTTTAACTTTTTCCAGTCCGCTTTTAATCTGCCTTATGTCCAGACCTTGCGACAACCCAAGGCAAACAGCCGCCATGGCATTGGAAACATTAAACTCGCCCAATAGCTGCAAATTTATTTTTGTATTATCCGCGACAAAACTCGCGCCGTTGCCGCTAAGATCAATATCTAGAGCAATAACTTTTCTAATAGCGACGTCGTCTTCGCTATTTTTACTTCTTATTTCTTCAGCCAAAGGCTGATCTCCGCCAAAGGACGGACAGGCTGCCTCTGGCGGAAACTTCATACTTCTAACTTCATACTTCATTCTATCTTCCGCGCTAAATCCTAAAAAATAACCAACATGCTCATCATCGCCATTGGCTATTATAACCTTCTTTACCCTGTTTAAGTCCAATTTTTTTATTCCTGAAACGGCTGTGCAGGCATATTTTTCTTCATTAACATATTTTGTTTTGCAATTCTTAAGATGCGCGAACAGCTTTCCTTTCGCTTGCTTGTAATTTTCAAAGCCGCCGTGCGAATCAATATGCTCCGGATAAAGCCCGGTGAAAACCAAGATGTCATAATTGATAAATTTATGGCGGTATTGGACGATTCCCTCGGAAGTGGTTTCTATGATCGCGTACTGGCATTTATTTCGTACCATATCGCGCAGCATTTTTTGCGTAAAAAAACGGCCGGCCATTGTCATTTTCTTGTCATTCAGCCATTCTTTTTCACCGTCGCTGAACATGGCGGTAGAAGTATAGCCGACCTTGTAGCCGGCTGATTTTAAAACTTCCGCGATCAAATAAACAATGGTGGTTTTGCCCGTAGTGCCTGTAACTCCGATGACAATCAGTTTCTCGCCAGGCCGCTTATGCCAAACAGCAGAAAACCAGCTTAATAAAAAATGGTAAGCTGGCTGAAAGTATTTAAAAAGTTTTTTCGGTATGTATTTTTTTATAATATTTAAAATTTTATCCATAAAAAATTATTAAAATAAGAAAAATAAAGACAAGAAGAAAAATAAGATATTGTTTATTTTATTATTTCCGTGTTTTCGTGTTTTCGTGTTTTCGTGTTTTCGTGTTTCCGTGTTTTCGTGCTTCCGTGTTTTCGTGTTTTCGTGTTTTCGTGTTTTCGTGTTTTCGTGTTTTCGTGTTTTCGTGTTTTCGTGTTTTCGTGCTTCCGTGTTTTCGTGTTTCCGTGTTTTCGTGTTTTCGTGTTTTCGTGTTTTACTGCCCCAAAATCTCCTTATAGCTCTCCAATAATTGCTCATCGCTTAATTGATCCAGGATTTTTTTATCCATGCCATACTCCGCAAGCATCTTGCGCAAATCATCAGCTGATATATCGGATGGGAAAAGCGCGCCTATTTGCTGGCCGCCGGCAGGCGGCAAATCATCTTCAACTCCGAATTGGCCCAATAAACTATCCAAGGAGCCGCTGTTCGCATTGCTCTCTTCCGCGCCAGCCGCGCTTTCATCGCCGTCAACAATCCCCTGTCTGTAGCAATCCCTGCCTACGGGGCAATTCGGATCCTTGCTGTTGTCAATCTCCTGCTTGTCTGTGAAGCCGTCGCTGTCGCTGTCTTCCAAATACGGCGAAGTTTTATAAAAATAAAGCTCGTCCCAGTCAGACAATCCGTCGCTGTCCGTGTCCTTGTTGCGCAACGACTCTTCACTGTCTTCGCTGTTTTTTTCCGCAACGATTTCCGAACTTCCTGAATTTTTTCTGTCCAAAGGCCCTGATATGTTTTTCTTTAATTGAGCCGACCATAAAAAAATCAATAAAATAGCAAACACAGCCAGCGCGGACGCGCCTATTTTCTGCCCCTTGTTTAATCGGCCGCTTGATGAATTATTTTCTTGATTTTCATCTTCTGAATTTTGATAATCGTTTTGATTTTGCATAAAAAACTTTAAAATTGTCTACATAAATTTTATTTTATTTTCAACGGTTTTAACAAATTCTTTCGCGGCATTAATTGTGGCTTTAACTTGCTCCTTGTCATATTCTCTCCATAAATCATAGTCAGCTTCTTCTCTTGACTCGCGCGTCCTGGCCAGCCATCTGCCAACCCCTGATGGAAATTCGCCGGTTTTAATAAACTTTTTTTCAAATAATATTTCTACGCCTTTATGAGTTTTAGCAAAATATCCTTTTTTTATTAATATGGCGGAAGCGGCATAAAAAAACGCGTAATATGCTCTGCTGATAGCATCGTTATAATGGCCTAATTTTAAAAAATCAGCGGCAGCAACAATTTTATTATTAGCGTTGCTTAATAATTTATCAATATTTTCTTTAGTGGCTGGAAATTTTTTGGCCATAGCGCGATAGCAATAATTAAATAATTACACCATCCTGTGAAATAAAATGCATAAAAATAGTTGGGATGCTATTGTAATAACTATATTCATCCGCAGTATAAATCTTAGGTGAAATAAAAACATTATATTTACAGTCAATTTCTATTTTTTTATCAAAAATAAAATTCATTGTTCTTTCGCTTTTTCTTTTAACAATTATTAAAACATCAATGTCAGAATCTTTTCTGGCATCTCCCCTGGCTTTTGAGCCGAATAAGATAATTTTAATCAAACGATTGCTTAATTTTTTTTTCAACTCTTTTTTAAATTCCTTTAATGCTAATTTTTCTTTTTGCGATAATTTGCTCATATATTTATTTTAATCATAACATAATTTAAGTAAAATTTCCAAATAATTTTTTCCAATCCTCTAAAGATAAATTCTGAGCTCTTATTTTTATATCAAGGCCGGCTTTTTTCAATTTGCTTCCGGCGTCTTCGTGGCTGATATGGTATCCGCCGGCTAAATTGTTTTTAAGCATTTTTCTTTTGGCGCTAAACCCGATTTTCATTAATCTGAAAAATTCTTTCTCACTCCCCATCTCCTTAGCAAGGAGAGGGGGTTTGGGGGTGAGGCGTATTATCGCTGAATCAACTTTCGGCTCAGGCCAAAAATTATCAGCCGGAACAATTCGCATAATTTCCGAATTGGCGTAAAATTGGACTGAAACCGCCAGTAAATTCATCTTGCCCGGCTTGGCTGTTATTCTTTCAGCCACTTCTTTTTGCAGCATCAGAACCATTAAACTCGGCTTAACTTCAGCGGATAAAATCTGCCGCAAAAATATTGAGGTAATATTATACGGCAAATTCGCTACGATTTTATAACCTCTCCCCTTTAATTCCCCTCTCCTAATTAGGAGAGGGGTTAGGGGTGAGGTTAAAATATTTTCATTAACCACTTCCACGTTCGTAATTCCTTTTGCCTTCAAGCCGATCCGCAAAATTTCCGCCAGCTTATCATCCAGCTCCACCGCGATAACTTTTTTCGCTTTTTGGGCCAATTTAGCTGTCAAAAACCCCAATCCCGGCCCAACTTCCAGCACAGTATCATCTTTTGTAAGATCTGCCGCTTCTATTAATTTATCATAAACATCTTCATTGATTAAAAAATTCTGCCCCTTGGAACGGGCAGGCTTTATATTGTATAGCTTGCAAAGCTGTTTTGTTTGTTGAAGCATAAAATAACCACAAGAATTATTTGTTTAAAAAAATAAGCATTGAATTTAATCTAAAATATTAATACAAAATACAAAATAAAATATTTATTCTTTTATAAAAAATAATTCTTGTAGTTATTCCCTAAATCCTGCCATAACAAAATTAAAAACGCCAACTAATTTTTGCGTTCTTGAAGCCGCCTTGCTTGGAATGCCGATCACCCATGGCAGGGCGTTTGACGCTCCTCCATATAAAAAATCCATGCCTGCCGTCGGGTGCGTTCCGCCGCCCTTATAAACAAACCCTGTCGGCGCGGCGATGAAAGTTGTGCCAAGCTGGCCGGTGGTATCAATTTCTATATACCCTGTGCAGAGTGTCCCGACCGCTGTCGTAACCAAGGGGCAAGAAACCGCGCAAGTTGTAGGAACATTAGCGGGCGTATCTAAAATACACGGCTCTCTAACCATAGTAATTCTCCCTCCGTCCTGGGCAGGCATGCTGCCGCTTGCTATGGCGGCATTCCTGTATTCCAAATAATCAAAAACGCCAATAGCCATATAGATCGCGAAACAGGCCGCTATAACTCCCGCGGCCAGCCAAATTTTCTTCTTTTTTATCATATTTTTTGCTATAATAACTTATATCATCATTATAGCAAACTTTGATGCGAAAAACAAAATTTCACTCCGTTAGAAATTTTTACTTTTTTAACGCGCATAAATAATTTTTTAAAAAATTTCTAACGGGTTTAAAAAATATTTATTAGAATAAACTTATGCAAAAATTTATTTGGACAATTGTCTTTATAATGTCTGCTCTAGTTTTAACCAAACCGACAATAGCTGCTAATGAAAATTTATCCAAGCGCTTGTCCGGCCGCATTCTTCTGCAAGTCCAGTCTCATGGCGAGGCATGGTATGTGAATACCGCGAATTATAAAAAATACTATTTGGGGCGGCCGGCAGACGCTTTTGATGTTATGCGCAATCTGGGAACAGGCATAACCAATAATGATTTAAGCAAATTTGAAATAGGAATTATTGAATATGACGACAATGACAATGACAGCGACGGCCTTGCTAATCGGTTTGAACAAGCATTAGGAACCGACTCTGAAAATCCCGACACGGACGGAGACGGGCATAATGACGGCGTGGAAATTAAAAATAATTATAATCCGAATGGCTCCGGCTTTCTGCCTGTTGATAATAATTTTGCTGAAAATCATTTGGGAAAAATATTTTTGCAAACCGAACAAAACGGAGAATCCTGGTACATAAATCCGGCTGACAAAAAAAGATATTATCTCGGCAGGCCGGCCGACGCTTTCGCGATTATGCGCGAACTGAGCTTGGGTATTGCCGATGAAAATTTATCGCAAATCGCCACCGGCTATCTTGACGCGGAAGACAGCCAAGGATGCCCGTCTTGCCAAACCAAAGATGAGGCGGCCCAAGCGCTAGAAGCCGCGGCCAACGCGATTATGCTGGGAAGCAACAGCGCGGCAATGTCTTATTTTACGACAGAAATGCAAAAAGCGATTGAATATACAATGAACTTTCTTGATCAAGAAGGAAAATTTACTCTGGGCAATATAATGCTGGGCGCTGAACTGTCAAGTTCAACCGAAGCGGAAAAAACATATTCAACTGAAGTTTATTTTTCCATGGGCGGATATAAAGTGCCTATTAATTTTTATGTTCAAAAGCAGGAAGACGGATCATGGCTTTTGGCTAATTTGTAAAAACTCCGCTTAATCAGCACCGAGTGCTGGCGCAGCACTCGGTGCTGATTAAGCGCTCAATAAACAAAAAACCGCTTGCGCGGTTTTTTCATTCGTATGATCGCAATTTGTAGAATGCGAGTCTGCTCATTCGTATGCGCCCCATTTGTAGCGGGGCTCGCGAAGCGACAACATTACATCATCTTCTTCCGAATAAACGCCGGTATTCCCAATTCATCATCATCTTCCTCGCTGGAATCTTTGTCTTTTTTTCCAGCCGGCTCTGCCTGAGCCGCCTTTAAGCTGGAAATCTTGCTTCTCTTTTTATCTTTCTCTTTCTTCTCCTGCTGGTCCGACTCGGATAATTCGCCTTCTTCCGAGAGAAAAGGGCTGGGAGTGTACGGTCTTTTGCCGCCTACTGATTCGCTGATCCCGATCTGCCTGCCGTCAAAGCCGGTTGCCACAACTGTAACTTTTATTTCGTCTTTTAATTTTTCGTTCACAACCGCTCCAAAAATAATTTTGGCATCCTCGTCAACCGATGCAGTGATTATTTTTGCCGCTTCATTAACCTCATGCATGGTAAGGCCCGGACCTCCCACGATAGTGAATAAAACTCCGCGGGCTCCTTCAATTGACATCTCCAGCAAAGGAGAGCTGATTGCCGATTTGGCCGCTTCAATCGCCTTGTTCTCGCCGCTTGCCTGCCCGATTCCCATGAGAGCGCTGCCGGCGTTCGCCATAACCGCCTTTACATCGGCGAAATCAACGTTAATCAGCCCCGGAATAGTAATTAGTTCTGAAATTCCCTGCACGCCTTGCCGCAAAACTTCGTCAACCACCATAAAGGCGTCCAGGAGAGAAGTTTTTTTATCAATAACCTGAAGTAATTTATCATTGGGAATCGTAATTATGGTGTCAACTTTATCGCTTAATTCCGACATTCCCCGCTCCGCTATGTTTCTTCTCTGCGCTCCTTCAAAGGCAAACGGCTTAGTCACTATCGCTACGGTCAAGGCGCCCAGATCCCGAGCCAGCTCGGCAATAACAGGAGAAGCGCCGGTGCCGGTGCCGCCGCCCAAGCCGCAGGTGACAAAAACCATATCGGCATCCTTTAAAATATCCCTGATTTCATTTTGCGCTTCCTCGGCCGACTGCTTGCCCAATTCAGAATTCATGCCCGCTCCCAGTCCCCTGGTTATGGTTTTGCCGATATGCAATTTTTTGGTCGCTTTATTATAATGCAGGGCCTGGACATCGGTATTTACCGCGATAAATTCCACGCCTTTAATGCCGGACTCAATCATCCGATTAATGGCGTTGCCGCCCGACCCGCCTACGCCGACCACCTTGATTTTAGCAAAAGTTTCAACTGCCGGTTTTACTTCAGCCATATATTTATTAAGAATTATGAATTATGAATTATGAATTATGGTTTTTGATATTTGAATTTTTTATTTGTACCCTTAATTCCTAATTCGTAATTCCTAATTCTATTTATATTGTATATTATTATTAAAAAATTGGCAAGTATTTTATAAATAAATCGTATTTTCAGCTGAACACATTTTTTATACACCTCCGCCGTTTCGCAACGAATAACGCATACTTCGCCGCAGTCCTCTGCGGAGAGACTGCGACGCGGCGGAAATTTGTGCCGCACTCCGATGCGGTATCAAAAATCTTAAATTCCTTACGGTATTAATGACGAAAACCATTTCTTTACTTTTTCAGCTGTTTTGCCAACGACAGCTCCGCCCGGCCAATTCAAGTTAAACCTGCCCTTGCCCTTGGTCAATTGGTTCCCCCAAGCAACCAATCCCAGCGCGGTTAAAAAATTAATGCCGTTAATTTTATCTATTACCGAATCAATTTTTTTGTTCGCGCCCAGGCACGCGGGCAAGCGGAGATTCGCTTTCGCTGAATCAACTATGTTCGGCAGCTTGGAGCCGCCGCCAATCAGGAACACGCCGGCGGGCAGCATGCCTGAACGGTCAATCTTTTTAAATTCCTGGTCAACTTTTTCAAAAATCTCTTCAACGCGCGCTTCAATAATTTCCGCGACATATTTTCTGGAAACTTGCATGGATTCATCCGGCATATCTTCTTCGCTGGCCAAATCGCTGATGTCAATCAGATCTTTTTTGCTGAAATTTTCCGGGTTGGCGCTGCCGTATTCTATTTTAATTCTTTCAGCCAAATTAATCGGGCATCTAAGCCCGATCGCGACATCGGCGGTAATATGCTCGGACCCGATAGGCAGAACAGCCGTATGCAGCAAGTCGCCTTCCTCAAAAACAGCCAAGCTGGTGGTGGTTGACCCTATATTGACCAAAGCGGAACCCAATTCTTTTTGCTTGGCGCTCATAACCGCTTCTGCCGCGGCCAGCGGAGAAAGCACCAAATCTTCAATATCCAAGCCGGTTCTATAAATAGCTTTGGTTAAATTTTTAATCTGGTTGGAAAGCCCTTGTATTATCAGCGCTTCCACTTCCAGCCGTATGCCTGTCATGCCGATAGGATCTTTAATGTCAACTTGGCTGTCTACTGTAAAATTAATCGGTATGACATGCAAAATCTCATAATTGGGAGGAACAGACAAAGCCTGCGCGGCTTCAACCGCCCTGCTTACGTCTTCTTCGGTAATCTCTCCGTCGCTTTTCCCGACCGCCACTATGCCGCGGCTTTTCTCGCATCTTATGTTAGGGCCGTTAATGCCGACCCAGACGCTGCTGATCGGAACTCCGACTATTCGCTCCGCCTTTTCAAGGCATCCTGAAATAGCGGATGTCGCGTCTTCAATGCTGTTTACGACTCCGCGGCTTATCCCCTGCGCCGGAGCGTCTACGGCTCCGATTATTTGCAATCTTTCGCCGGCTTCACCAACAGCGCGCTGACCCACTACCAATCTTATGGCAGTTGACCCTATGTCTAATCCGGCAATTATGTTGTCTTTCATAATTTTTGAAATTTGAAATTTGAAATTGGTAATTTGGATTGCGAATACGAATAGCTCTTAATTCTGTTATCCAAATTTCTAATTTCTAATTTCAAATTACTAACTAAATAAATCAATAAAGTAAGGCCCTAAAATAATTATGCCGATAATAACGGCGGCGATTGACGCCATCATTACAGCGGCCGCCATAATATCTTTAATTTCCTTGACGTAGCTGTCAATTCTCGGCTTTAAAACATCGGCGGCTCTTTCCATGGCGCTATTTATTATTTCAACTAAAATCACTAAAAAAATAACTATAATTAACAGCGCCCATTCCAATCTTTCTACTTTTAAAAACCATGCCAAGCATAATACTAATAATCCGGCTCCCGCCTGTACGCGCAAATTCTGCTCTTCTTTGAATGTTTTGATTAAACCCTTGGCCGCGTAGCTAAAGCTTTTGAATAATCTTTTTATCCTGATCATAAAAATTTAATCATTATCAGCACCGAGTGCTGTGCGGCAGCACTCGGTGCTGATAATGATTACAAATTTCCAATTACCTTAATAAACTCCTCCCCCATCTCCTCCATTTCTAATCTCCCTTTTTCCGTTTTATCATCATAGCCCAGCAAATGCAATAGCCCATGGACTAAAATAAAAATCAACTCTTTTTTTATACTATTGTTAAATTTCTTCGCCTGCCTTTTGATTTGAGCGTAATCGATTATGACTTCGCCTAAAAATTTATCTTCGCCGGAAAACGTTAAAATATCAGTTGTTTTATCAATGCCGCGATATACCTTGTTTAAATCGCGGATTATTTTATCTCCGACAAAAGCAATGGATAATTCCACTCTATCAACATTCGCATGATCGCTCCCGCAGTATTGCGGGATAGCGGCAAGTCTTATCCCTTTATTAACATTCGCATGATCGCCATTTGTAGCGGCGAGTCTTCTCCCTTTATTATAGTATGTTAAAAACTTTTGCGCCACCCCCTTGACCAACCTTAAATCAATCTTGCTTTTGGTTTTGTTGTTTATTTCAATCATATTTCTGTTCGTCTAATCAAAAAATAATAAGCGGCTGCCATGATTAAAATGATTACGAGGGCGGACGCGATAAAAATAATTATTTTCGCGCTGATTATTTTAGCTTTGGCTTGAACGCAGTCTTGCGGGCAGTTTTGAACGGTTTCCGGGCTTACGCAAACTCCGTCCGCGCTGCAGACGGAAGCTGATTTAATTTTAGCCGGCGCGCCGATAACCGCGAAATTTTTTTGTATCGCTTGTTCGCTATAGCCGCTTTTGTTTAATGTCAAATTGATTATAAAACTGCCTTCTTGCTCGCTTTTAATTTGCGCGATATTATTAATAAAATCAATGGCTTGCTTGTCTTTTGTTTTGCTATTTTGCGTTTGAGCATTAATTCGCATATCAGTAATGCCTGAATTTATCTTTAAATAAACCGTTTCCCCTGCAATAAAAACCGCCTTATTATTTTCGCAGTTAACATCAGCGCAAACCAGTAAATCAGCGTTAATTTCTTTTTTGGTTCCGGCGACCAAAAATTCTTTGTAGCTGCCGGATATGATATTATCGCTCCTGTCTTTTACCGTTGCTTCAACTCGCCAAACGCCTTCCGGCATTGTTTCCGCGATTGCCATGGAACAGTCCATTGTTTTGCTTTGCCCCGGCGCCAGATCAATCTCTTCAACATACGGCATTGGAGGCAATCTATGGATAAGCGATGTGAAATCGCAGAACAATCGCCCGGTGAATTGTTCGGAAAAATTATTAACAAATACTATCTTGGCTCGCGCTTCGTCCCCCGGCTTAAATTCCTGCTGGTTCAAAATAATGCCCGCCTGCTCCGCGCCGTTAATGGCAAGCCAAGGCGCGATGAGCAAGGTTGATATGATTGTCAGAAATAATATTTTTTTAAACATATTTTTAAAAAATTATTAGTTACCATGTTATTGATTTAAATTTTGGCTGAAGCGCCGGATCCCCGAGCAGATTGTAATCCAATGATATTCTGGGAACGGCCGCCATCGCCTGCATTAACTGTCCCAGGCTTATATTGCTATCGCTTCCTAATTTTTCAACAGCCGAGCTAGTCAGAGAAAAAGAAGTTGAATTAGTTATCGCGACCGCGCCGATTGACGTTATTGCTCCGCGCCTAATGCTGTGGGCGCCAAAATTTCTATAGCTATCCTGCCAATAATTATGCGTTAAAGACGCCGCGCCGATTGAAACCGGCAAATCATTCCACGGGAGAGTATTGTAAGCTGCGACCGGCGACCAAGTGACAGACCAGGTATAAGGCGAGCCCCAGCCGTTAAAAGCTATGTAATTCTTTCCCTTAAAATCATCCGCGGGCGGCTTGCCTGTAGCACAGCTCGGATAGCTGCCGCTGTCAATGAAACAAACGGAATCGTAGCCATCGTCAACAGTCTTGTCTTTGATGGTCTGCGCTATCGCGCGCCCGACATCCCAAGAAAAACCTATGGAAATGCCGCTGTAATTTCCATCGTATATAGCGCTGTTTAAATAATCAAAATTTAAAGATTTCGCGATATAAGAAGACGCGTCGGCTGATGTGACTCCGTAAATCCTGCCTGTTTTTAATCCGCTGGCGTAAGGAGACGGGACTGATTCGTCCGCTAACCCGTATTTCCAATCAACCGCGATTCTGTATTGCCAGCTGCTAACGTCGCATGCCAGATATTCTGAATCAGGAATAGCTTTGGGGGACGCTATGATGGTTAAATATTCTGGAACCGAAGAAAATAAAGATCCGATGGCGCCGGCCGCGTCCGCGTCCGCAACGGCGATATTTGCGGTAATCGCCGCGCTGGCGGAACAGCCGCTGTTGGTTCCTGAATCCGGCAAGTCGGTAAAGGCGATAACTTCCTGCCTGGCCGCCGCCAAAAACGGCGCGGCTAAAGACATTTTGCCGAACAAATAAGACACTTGCGCGCTTTTTTCAGGAGTAAAATTAGTGTTTAATTCAATTGACAAATCATTGGGATTAACCAAGATTAATTTATCGCTATTGGTTTCCGCGGCGTACCCTTGCTGTAATTCATCTATGGCATAAGAGATTACATTCCCTGCATTGCCGTCTATATACGTTTGCGTCGCGGCATCCAAAGATCCAACCGTATAAATCGTTTTGCCGCTAATCATCGCTTGGTAAGTCGCTAAATTTCCTGAATTAACAAATATAATAGGGCTGTGTTGGCGCGACGCGAAAACGCTTGCCATCAGCCCGGCTTTATAATTATTATAATCAACTATCACCAAAGTATTATAGTACTCCCAATATGAAAAATAATCCGACGGCTGAATATTGGCAATATCGGCTTCGTTCATTCCGGCGCCGGTTGGCTCCGCGGCTATAAGCAGATTGTTAAGGCCTGCCGGAATTGAGCCGATTGTCGTTAAATGGCTTGGCGCGTACATCTGCATAAAATGAATAGTGGAATCAGCGTCAAAAGAAGCTGTCTCATTATGGAATATCAATGACGGATATTTATGGACAGTGCCGCTGTCATACCAAGTGGTTAAAGGCACTAAGCTTAAAACATCGCGCCAATTATTGTCAGAAATTAAAAATACTTCTTTAGCGGAATATTTTGAAAGCAGCGGGGGGTTGTTAGTAGGCAAAACTTCACAATTGCCGGTTGAAGGATTGCAAACCGCTCCGGCTTCGCAGGATGCGGTTATCTTGTCCAAGCAAATATCGCCGTCTCCGGCTTCGCCGCAAACCCATTTGCTGTGCAAGCCGTCGCAGCCAAAACCGCCGGTTGAGCAATTATCATTGCAGCAGCTTGAAGTATTGTAATCCAGGCAGTCTGCTTCGCAAGACAAGGTTCCTTTTGAGTAGCCGAAATCAGCGCAAGATTGCCCGTTTAAGTCAGAATTGTCGCACGCTTCCCCGGCTAAGGAATCCGCTATATTGTTGCCGCAGCAGTCGGCGGCATCGCAATCCGTTGCGCAGGTTGAGCATTCGCCGCCTGAAACATCGCAAACATTATTGGGGCAGGAGCAGGCAGGATCCGTCGCGCAATCCGAGTCAGCGCAGTCAACGCTATTATCGCAGTCATCGTCTAAGGTGTTATTGCATATTTCCGCTGTCGGCGTAATTTCGCCAGCGCAAACGCCCCAGCTGCCCGCGGAGCAAGTTTGAAGCCCTGCTTGGCATTCGCCTGTGTCAGAACCGCAGGACTGAGTGAAACCGTTAACACAGGCGCATCCTTCGTCAACCGCGCCGTCGCAGTTGTTGTCCAAGCCGTCGCAAGAAATCTCGGTTGGCCATTCATTGTTTAGAACAGCTGAATAATCATTTGTCCAGCCGGCGGCGCCGGAGCAGGTTTTATAAGATCCGGCGCAGACTCCTGTTTGGTTATCGTTTAAAGGAGCTGATAAATCTTCGTCCGCTGTTCCGTCGCAGTCATTATCCAGCCCGTCGCATATTTCCGCGGTTGAAGCGATCTCGCCGATGCAGCTTCCCCAGCTGCCTGAGGCGCAAGTTTGGGTTCCGCTTTGGCATTCGCCTGTGTCAGAGCCGCATGACTGCGTGGAGCCGTTAACGCAGGCGCATCCTTCATCAACCGCGCCGTCGCAATTATTATCTTTACCGTCGCAGATTTCCGCTATGGACGGGTTAACGGAAATTAATCCGTCGTCGCAGTCGCAAGTATCGGCAACCGCGCTCGCGTCAGTGGTATTGGTGCCAAAGCAAGTGGAGGTTAAATCTGAACCGTAGGTAAATGTCTGTCCGCATCCGCAATAGTTGTCATTATCATTATCGCAGTTTTCATCTGTTGCGCCGTCGCAGTCATTGTCTTTGCCGTCGCAAATTTCCGCAGTTGAAGCGATTTCACCGATGCACGCTCCCCAGCTGCTTGAAGAGCAAGTCTGGGTTCCGCTTGAACACTCGCCTGTGTCAGAACCGCATACTTGGGTGGATCCTTCCGCGCAGACACATCCTTCATCTATTGTTCCGTCACAGTTGTTGTCTATGCCATCGCATATTTCCGCTATTGACGGGTTAATGGAAACTAAGCCGTCATTGCAATCGCAAGTGCTATACCACCAGGAGCCATTGGTGGTATTGGTGCCTGAACAAACAGCCGTAAGGTCTGAGCCGTATGTAAAAGCCTGTCCGCAATCGCAATAGTTGTCATTATCTTGGTCGCAATTTTCATCTTTTGCGCCGTCGCAATTATTATCCAAGCCGTCGCAGGTTATTTCTGCCGGCCATTCATTGTTTAGAACAGCTGAATAATCATTTACCCAGCCGGCGGCGGCGGAACAGGTTTTATAAGATCCGCCGCAAACTCCATCTTGATCGTCGTTTAAGGGAGCTGATAAATCTTCGTCCGCTGTTCCGTCGCAGTCGTTGTCTTTGCCGTCGCAGATTTCCGCGGTTGAAGCGATCTCGCCGATGCAGCTTCCCCAGCTGCCTGAGGCGCAAGTTTGGGTTCCGCTTTGGCATTCGCCGGTGTCAGAGCCGCAGGACTGCGTGGCGCCTTCAGCGCAGGTACAGCTTTCGTCTGTTGTTCCGTCGCAGTCGTTGTCTTTACTGTCGCAGATTTCCGTTGCGCCCGGATGAATATTGCCGTTTGCGTCATCGCAGTCTAAAGATGAATTAACGCAGGCGGTTGAGGCCGGATTGCCATAGCCGTCGCTGTCATTGTCAATGCAGATTGAGACACAGCTTGAGTTTGCCGCGCTCCAGCTGTAGCCGGAATCGCATGCATAGCAGCTGCCCATTCCGCAGCATTCTCCCTGCGCGACATAGCCGTTGGCCAGCCCGAATCTGCAGCCCGGCGCCGTCAAGCAAGCCATTGTGCAGCCGGAGCCGGACTGGCAGGCGCCGTTCAAGCAAAACTGCCCGCCGGCCGAGCAGTCTGTGTCATCGCACCAGTCATAATACGAATCACTGTCGCAATTGCCGCATTTTTGCAGCCATGATCCGTCGCATCGCGGCGGATCGCCAAGGCGGCATTCATGATAGCAGACTTCCGCGGATAAATAAGCGGTTTTGTAATAGCCGGCAAAACATATTAAAATCAGCAATAAGATGAATATCGCCATGAAATAATTTTTTTTGGAGAAAATCAAATTCATATTTTAAAATTTCTTGCATTAATATTGCTGTTTGTTTTATTATTTATTTCAATCATGTTAGATACAATGCTAATCCGCTAATCGTTAATAATAATGAAAATATGAAAATACAAGAATATCTGAAATAATTTTTTCTAGTTTATTTTCATATTCTCGTATTCTCGTATTTTTAATTTTAAAATTCGCAATTCGCCAGATTAGCATTATATTTTTATTTCAAATGACTTAACAGCCATCTCAAAAATATTAATATATTCCAAAACATTATCAAGCCCTGGATTATATGTGATGATAAAAATATAGTTAAATGAATTATCGGTTAAATAAACGATCAGCCCGTCTTCGCTTCTGACGCCGTTCCAGTTTTCAGACAATATCATTCTTTCTTGCTTGATCAATTCCGCGCTAAACTGCTTTTTGTACCAATCTTCAATCCGGCTTTTTTCCGCGTTCGGCTGGGACATGATTTGGATAAAATGGTTGTCGCTTGATTTAAAGAAAATAGAATCATCTCCGCCAACAGCGCTCTGGCTCCAATTTGCCGGATAATAAATATTATAATCGTATGTTTTATTCGCATACCTGCTTATGTTCAGATTTTCAATCAACCCGCCCTGCCCTGACGGATTGTAAAGATTCAATAATTCCGGCAAATCTCCATAGCCGTCGCTGTCGCTGTCCGGACTGTCCAAACCGCAGCCAAGCAATATTTCTTCTTTGTCTGTCAAGCCGTCTTGGTCCCTGTCCGGCGCCGGCGTGAAATTTAAAATTTCCTGATCTTCAAGCTTGGGCCATGTTTCGCTTTCCAGCTTCCATTCGCCGTCTTCATTTACCATTTTTATAATTGCCTTTTCGCCAATATTTTTTATTTTAACGGATAACACTGCCGTATTGCCGGATATGCTTTCCGCGATATTTTCTATTTCTTTGATACCGGGGGCTTGCTTGGCCAGAGAAATAAAAAATTCCTCTTTTTCAGCCGATATTAAACCGCTATACTCGCTTTTCTGGCCGCTTAGCTCCGCCAGCCTTTTCCTACTTCCGTATTTCTCTATCGCTTGCGCGTAATCATAAAAATCTTTTGCTTGATCAAGCTCGGCTTTAATATCCAAATATATTTCCTTGGCTGATTTAGCGGCTATCGCTTTGTCCGGCTCATTGCCATCTACTATATTGCCGCTTAAATTTTTATCAGGGCTTTCTTCGCCTTGCGTGTTTTCTTGATTTGCCTCGGCTGATTCCTGTTTGCTTGGCAAATCTTCTTGCTGGCTGTCCGCGCCCGGATTGCCCGCGTCATACATAAATAAATAATAATACATGCCGCCGAAAACGCCTAACAATAATATTGCTCCGCCGGCAAGAATAAGCATGCCTGTGTTTTTGCTGCTTCTGTGCCTGGCGCCGGCTGAACGGAATTTTTCCGGCATGGCGTGAATAACAATTTCTCTGCCGGCTGAAATATTTTCTCCTCCCTGAATCTCGCCTATTTCACTGAGAATGCTTTCCCCTTCCGCTTGCGCTCCGGCCGCGGATTTTTCTTCCTCGCTATTGTATTGGCTGCTTGGAACATTTATCATAATTTTCTACTGCTATATTGTTATATGGGGTATAAGTAACTTAATTTGGTGGAAAATTTATTAAAATTTTATCTAACACTAAAGACAAAATAGTAGTTTTATGGGAAAATTCATGTGTATGTCTAAAAAACACGTGAAATCCCCCTGCTGT
>VMTK01000027.1 GCA_013791585.1 Candidatus Falkowiibacteriota bacterium | reverse complement strand
CATTCTTTCGGAATCGTTATCTGCCCTGTGCCGAATAGTTTTAATGTTTTAGTTTCCATAAAATTATATAATTACATAATTATTCAATTAACTAATTATATAATAACACAGCTGAAAATATTGTCAAATATGAATCCGGCGATTACCGCATGCCTCCACTACAACTCCGGCTCCCCCGCTTCCAAATTCTTTATAAACTCCTCAATCTGCGGGGAGTAGGCGGGGTTTATTTTTGATGTTTTTTATTTAGTCCTGTTTAAATAAGCGTCTTTGCGCTTTTCTAAAAATCCAACATCAAGCACTCGCTTCATTCCTTCATCATAGACAGCGGCAACCTCTTCTTTTGTTTTTTTCATTTCATATTCATACAATTCCGCCAGCAGCGCATAATAAGTAACTTCGCCGGGAGAAACTGTAATCGCTTCTTTGTAATAATCTTCGGCTAACTCATAATCTTCTAAATATTTTGCCATATTGCCGGCGTTTGTCATTAACAAAGTATTTTTTCTTAATGTTTTTTCAATTCCCGCTTCATAAACCTTTAATGCTTCGGCGTAATAATCCTGATAATTTTCTAATTTTGAATTTCTCCCCCAGTCCGCCAAGCTTTTCCACGCCAAGCCCAATGTATTATACATTTCAATATTATTCTCATCTTCTTTTAATTTTTCCCGCCATTTAACCGCATCATCAATATACTTGGATAATTCAGGATGATTTTGCTTGATTATTTCTAAATCAGAAATAGATGTTTGCTGTTCTTTATTTAAAAATAAATAAAATCCGGCAATAAATAATAATGCTATAACGACAAAAACAATTATTTTTTTAATCATAAATTTAATTTTAAAAATTATTTATATTTTTCTATATCAATGTTATATTGTTCTAAAAATTTCTTTGCTTCTTCGGCTAAAACCGGCTGTAATTCTACGGCTTTATTTATATTAATCATAACATTTTCTTCGTCGCCAATCTCCGCGTAAGCGACGGCTATGCTTGCGTAATACTGGGGATTTTTCGGATTTCTGATAATTAATTTTTCATACAAAGAAATTATTTTTTCATATTGCTTTGTTTCAGCGTAAAGATCTATTAAATATAATATATTATTGTCTATGCCTGAACCAAAATCTATTCCTTTTTCCAGCTCTTCCATTCCCCTGTCTTTCTGCCCGTCCTGTACTAACGCAAGACCTAAAAACCAATGCGTTTCTTCATAGCCAATGCTGTTTTGATTTATTTCCTTAAGAATTTTTATTCCCTCTTCTACTTTATCCTGCAATAAATAAGTTTTCGCTAATACCAAAGCCGCGTTCTGATTTTGCCTGTTTATATCCAGCGCCTCTTTTAACAGCTGTTCTGATCTGCCAAAATATTCGCTGTTAATATATTCTCCCATAAAACTGTATAATTGGCCTGCCCAAAAACGCATGACAAAAGATGTCGGGTATTTTTGTATGTTTTCTTCAAAAATATCCGCCAGCTGATACGCGGCTGTTTCCAATGTTTTTTTATCCAAAATCTGCTTGCCGTCAAAAGTTGACAAATCTTTTGTAAGGAATATCGCCTGTTCCCAAAAAAAAGGAACTTCAGCGGCTAAAACTTTTGGCGCGTTTTTTTGCCATAAATATAATGACTCAATTTCTTCCGCGTCTCTAGTGTCCCCCATACAGACAGACGCTTGGTAAAAAGTCCAATTTTTATATAAAAAATACGGAGTAACAATTATAATTAAAATCGCCGCCCAGCCGATGACTTTATACAAAAATTTATTATCATATTTTTTTAATTCCTCATTTTCTTTTTGAAAATAACTATAATAAAAGGCAATAGAAGCAATAAGCATCATCCATATCAGCAAAGAATTTGAAGTTTCAAACGCGAAACTGTTTTGAATAACATAAGCTACAACCGCGCCTGCTAAAATCATAAAGGCCAATCGTCTATTTTTATTATCTTGTTTTTTTATGATGTTAACGAGATAAATTAACAGCGCTAAAACAATAGCCAAATAACAAATGAAGCCAGAGATGCCCATCGCGCTTAAAACTTCCAATGGATAGCTGTGCGGCTTGTCCCAAACAGTTTCAGCAAAAGAATATTTTAAAAATTCAGGATTATAATGCTTATTGAATATATCTTGAAAATTTTCCGGTCCCCAGCCAAAAACCGGCTTGTCTTGCCATCCTTTAAAAGCGATCTGCCAAGCCATTAAGCGAGTGTCTGCCGTAGTGGCTGATAATTTTATATTTAACAAGTTAGACGCTAAAGAAAAATTATTATTCAGATAATCGCTTTTTTGATTAAATACATAAAGCCCTGATAATAAAATAATAAACAGCAAACCGGCTACGGCAACGGCTTGTTTTGTTTTTTTTGTCTGTCCAAAAAATAAATATATCGCAAAAATAGCCAAAATTCCGGCTATCAAGCCAATAAAAGCGCCTCTTGTTTGAGCAAAAAGAAAAGTAATTAATCCGAATATTCCTGTTAATAAAGAAAGCCAGCGCCATTTGCTGTTTTTATCTAAAATAAAAAACCAGCTGAATCCTAAAAATACTGGAATTATTAAATAGCCGGCAAAAAATATAGGGTTGCCGATCATGCCGCTAATCCGCCCTCCCTTGGTGATTATATTGTCAAAAATGGAAAAATACGGTCCGACCCAAGCAATAAAGCAAGAAATAAAGCTAACAGCTAAAACAAAAATTCCTAAATTCTGCCAATCTTTTTTTGTTGTAAAAAATTGCCGGAGCAAAAAATAAAAAGCGGTAAAATGCAGCCATGTAAATACGCCTTGAACTCTCTGCTGGTTTCCCCAAAAACTGCTAACAAAATTAACTCCGAATACTGATGAAATTAACTGCAGTAAAACAAATGCCAAAACCAGCCAATCCAATAAATTTAATCTGACAATTTTTCTGCTTGCCCCGCTTAAAACTTGTTTTTGGGCAGGGTCTTTATTTAAGCTAAAATAAACCAAAGCCAAAACTAATAATATTTCAACTAACATCTGAAACAAAACTGTTTTGCCAAAATGCCAAGGAAACATTGTCCTGCTGGTAAAAACAAGCGGCAACAACATTGCCAGATAAATGCCGTATTTGATTGTCTTCTCTAACTTCACCATATTATTATACTACTATAATTATTGCCCAAAATCAAATCCCGCCCCGATTTTTATCGGGGCGGGATTGTTCTATATCAACAAAATCTGATTTAAGGAAATTAGTAGGTCAAGCTCTTTGGCTGTAGTGGCAAAGTGTTCACGCTGGTAATATCGCTTGTAGTGCTATCTTCCCATGTTACATCGTCGGAAGCTACATTGATAGACAAGCTATCAGTAGAGCCGGCATCCTGGGTGTCCATTGTTATAATGAACAATTTAGTAGCACCGGCAGAAATTTGCGCGTCAATCATGCCAGCATCAGTAATAGCAGTGTTGCCAAAATTCTCTGTTGCTGAACCTAACCATGAGGTAGTTTCCAGTAAATTACCGGTTGTGATTGAATCTTTGTAGATCTTTAACTCTCTATTAGCAGTTAAAGAAATGCCCGTATGGCTGATAGCAAAGTTCAAAGCCGCGATAGTGGCAGTGTAATTGCCTGCGTTCAAGGAGTTGGTGATATTAATCTTAGCTACTGTGTAGTCATCACCGCCTACGCTTGATCCTTGCGGAGTGTCAGAAGCCCATGTTACAGAGATCTTAGTCCTGTATACTGTCATCGCGCTTCCTGATTGGTCAGCATCAGCTACAGCGTCAGTAGTGGAGTAAAAGTCTATTGTGTCAAGCGCTGCAGTTAATACTGTTCCTGACTGAGATCCTTTAACTGTTACTGTTTCAGTAGAGGTAATGCCATTATCTATTAACATCGCAAAAGTATGCGTTGAAGCGGAAGTAGCTCCTGAAGCAGCAGTGGCAACATCAGCTTTTACAGTAATAACTTTACTGCCATTTGCCGGAATAGTTAGATTAATTCCGCTAAACACAGCGTGCGCGTAAGTTGTTGTAGCGCTGGAAGTATCAAGCTGTACAGGTCCGCCGATTAAAGTGGTCCCGTCATAAATCTTAATATTCATTAAAGTACCAGTAGCGGCAGAACTTGTATTGTCTGAAATCACTAACTGGGTAATATTAAGATCTTCAGAAGCGTTTGCTTCAAGCTTGAATCTGGCTACTTCTTGGTCAGTCGCGCCCATTACTAATTGCTGAGCGATTGGAGTATCAGCGTCATCAGAAATATACAAGTTGCCTACGCTGGCAACATATATTGTCTGCAATTCGAAAACGCTTGTATAACTAGCGTCAGTGCTTGTAGTGTCGCCAGTAGCAGTTACAGTATCAAATTGAATACCATAATGATTCATTGCAGTTTTTGTGGCGCCGCTCTTAATATCAGCATAAACATCAACAACATACTGCTGTCCGGCAGCTATGTTAACTGCGGGGCTTGGGCTAAAATCATAATCGCCGGCAGTTGTATTAAGATTGCCGATGGTATTTCCAAGCTGAGTGCTTCCATTCTTAATCTTTAAATTCTGGAAATTAGCGCTCATTAAAGTTGTAGCGCTGTAATCTTCCAATGTAATCTGTGTAACAGTTACAGCTTCTCCTGCTCCTGCGGTTAAAGTAAAGGAAGCAATTTTTACTCCGGTAGCATTAACAACACCTGTTGGAGCTGTGCTTGATCTGTCGCCGAAAGATAAATTCTCAGCAGCAGTCAATGTTCCTGTTTTAATTGTTAATGTATTAGCTGAAGCTGTTCCAGTTGTAGAAGTTCCGCCTGATGTCTGTTTAGTGTAATCAGTGGACTTAACATTTCCTAACTGGAAAGCTAAAGTTTCATTCGCAGTCAATGCTCCGCCATCATCGTCTTTCATGTCAGCTTTAACAACTAAAGTCTTTGTTGTGCCTGCAGGAACTATAAAAGAATTGCCAGTAGAAACTGCAGTAGCCGCTGCTTCGCCTAAATTAGCTGCTGTGCCAACTTGCGATCCGTCAACATATAGCTTTACTTGATACAAGCCGTCATCTGAAGAGCTCATATCTACATAAATATATACATTATCAATTTTAATGTCTTCACCTGTTGACTTAAAATCAAACTGGCCGATTTCAACATTAGTCGCGCCTAATGCCATATTACCGCTTGGAGAATTAACATTCTTAGACACTGTCAAACTGCCAGCGTTAATAGTGGTTGCGGTTGCCGCGTTAATATCAGTCCAGGCATCTTCCTGATTAGGAGTTACATACACTCCGTATTCAGCGTCTTTAACCATCATATCTTCTTTGTTATTAAGATATATCTGGTATGTTCTGCTTGTACCGCCTATAACATCACCTTTTAAAGAAACTGTTTTAGTGTTTCCTTTGGTGATAGCGTATGGGGTGTCAAAGTTGAAAGTAATGGTCTTGTCAGAAGCCATTGCCGCAACAGTTGAACCGATTTGTACGCCGGCAACTTCTAATTTAAAGTTAGCTAAATCAGTAGCGTCAACTGTGCCAATAACAGTAAACTTTAACATTTCAACATTAATATTCTGATCAGCCGCGGCCGCTGTAAATTTCCACAATGTGTGGCCAACAGTGCCTGGATCAGGAGCAGATGAATTAGCGCTGGTAGCAACTGTAAATTTGCCTAAATCAGCAACTTCAGCAGTGCTCATTGTATTTCCTGTTATTGGGAAACTGCCGGAAACAGCAGCGCCGTCAGTAGTAACATCAGAAGATGCTAAAACATCAAACTTATAAGTTCTTGACGCGGTGCAAGCAATGCCTAAATTAACTTTTAAAGTAATTCCTTTTGTTGTGCCAGCGGCAACAGTAAATAATCCAGCGGTGTTATTAAAAGATAAAACACCGGTTGAAATAGAACTGTATTTTGCCAATAAAGTGGTTCCATCGTATAGATAGAATTCAGCAAAATCAGCATCTGCTGAAGGAATACCGCCTCTCTTAAACTTAAGATTTGTGACCTTTACAGATCCGTCAGAAGCAGCAGTAAAGTTAACTTTAGTTACTGGAATTAATGCCTGTGCTCCATCTGCATTAGTAGTTTCAGTTAGAGTTGTAGCTGATGCCGGAGTATCTGATGCCAAAGCAACAGTCAAACCTGTTCCAACTAAAGGATCAACAGGTGTTCCGCCCGCGCCTGAAGCAGTGTCGGTTAAAACAGCTTCAGCGGCCGCAAGAGCTGTGCCAACAGCTGGCATAGCAATTGTTGCTGTAATCACATCGCTCCATTTGAAACGGTTGCCAAGGAAAGCTGCTTCGTCAGAAATAGCTCTTGCTGTGCCGTCCGCAGCAATGTAATAAACAGTGGCTGAATCGCCGTATTTTACCAAACTTCCTTCCGGGTAAGCGGTCGCGCTAACAGTTGCGGAACTAACAGTGTAGTTAGTAAAGAAACCGTCAGGAACGTCAATTACGCGCTGTGCCCAGTTGGCTCCATAAAGCGCAATAGCGGTTGTCTCGTCAGGAACATGTACTAATGTTCCGTTTGATTCAACAGCGTACACTTTAGGATCTGTAGTAATTTTAACTAATTTAGTACCCGGTCTAACAGTAACATTAGCTCCTAGAGGATATGACTCTAACTCGGATTGAGGAATAGTCACGACTCCGGAGAAGTCGCTATACCAGGAAAAATAAGTTTGCTCATTAGGGAAAACATACCTTTTACTGTCAGCGCCCAAGTAATAAACGGATGAAAGTCCGTCCATTTTGATCAAGTCGCCTGCGGAAGCGGTAGCGCCTGCTTGAGGAGCTACTACCACGCTCATGGACAAAACTGTCACAAACATGATGCTGATAATAAAAGCTTTTCTTAATCTTTCCATAGAAAAATTGTATGCCTGATTAAAAGTTTATATTAAATATAAAACTGTTTAATCAGGATTAGTTTATTGCTTTTTAAATTAAGTACCTCCCCTAACCCCTCTTTATTACCTCCCCTAACCCCTCCTTAGCAAGGAGGGGAACACGGCGCTATGCGCCATATCTCTCCCCTTAGTAAGGGGAGATGCCCGAAGGGCAGAGGGGTGTCAAATAAATCAGCCGGAATCCCGCTTGTACCCCGTTGTATAACAGGGCTCCCTCCGCGCTTATGAATATAAGCGCTGGGGCAAGTGCATGGGGAAATCACCTTCACGCGCTTGCCACGCTCCCCGTGAGGAGCTGGGCTTATGGCTTATAGACATAAGCGCGGAGGAAAAGCTTTGCTGGTTTATCTTAGCTTCTTAGGATTAGATTTTAATTTTAAAAAGCAATTGTTAATTAATTCGCTCTGCCATTATATTGGCAAAGTTTTAACAAAACCTCCTAATGCAAGGATCGACCTTGATGGCTTTGCTTCGCCCCGCCATAGCTTTTCAACGACGGCGGGGTTGGTCCGCTTAACGCGGATTTGCCAGATTAATAATTTTTATTAAGCTGGAAAATCAACGCTATGCTTTATCCCATATCTTCTTATTAATACCTGCTTGACTTAAAATTTCATAAATTAAACCAACGCTTATATCACTTCCGTGGTCTGACGGAATGCGAACCTTTAAATCGTCTTTTATCATAAAAGAATGCTTACTGCCGCCACAAGGTCCTACAAAACCCATCTTTCTAAACTTTTTCACCATTTTCCGCCATGAAATATTAGCAGGCATATTTTGTCTCAACTTTTAAATTATTAAAATTAAATAATAATTTAGGAATTTTATCATCATCCCGTATCTTTAAAATTAGCCATTCCTCTAATACTTCTTTTAATTCTTCTCTGCACTTTTCTAAATTTTTATTATTAGCCCAAACGCCTTTAAACCCGGGAATCTCCCCAAAATAACTTCCATCATCTAATGTTTTATATTTAGCTTTAAACAAATTTTTTTCAATAAATTGAATCAACATAAAAATATTATTTTAAATTTTTTTAAATATTATACAATATTTTATCAATATTCCCGCTAATATTTAATTTTCTTTTAGCTTTCATCGGAATAATATAATCTTTCCAAGAATTTTTATTCTTTTTATCCTTGATTTTATCATTAAATAAAAATATATATTTATTTATACATTCTTTAACGCTAATCTTTGTTGTATTTTTTAATTGTTGCATATAACATTCTAACTAAATTAATTAAAATTATTTATAATTTTTTTCCCAATAATCTAAAATTTCTTTTAAGCATTGCTTTTTAAAAACTTACTCCTCCGTTGAGCTCGCCGTATCAGCCGGACTTTCATCTTCGCCCGCGTCAACTGAATCAATAGTGGTGGAAGCAGTGTCCGCTCCTGCTGTTTCATCGCTAACATCCTCTTGATCCATCATGTCATTCGCTTCGCTTAATTTATTTAAAGTGCCGCTGTAATCCTGCTCGTCAAACAGCTTCTCGGCTTCAGTTAAGATATCGTCTAAATTGCTCGGCCCGGCAACAACTAAATCTTCAACAGCCGCGCTTTCTTCTTCCGCTGACAATAAATTGCCGGCGGAATCATATATTTCCATTCCTTGATCGCTTTTTTCCAAATTCGCGCTGAAAACTTGCAGATCATCATCTTGGGTTTCAGCGGCTTCTTTGTTTTCTTTAGCGCTATTATCTTTCGCGCTGTCAATTTTCACTAATCTCGCCTTTACGGCGCTGATTTCTTTTTTAAAATCTTTAGTAAGCTTTTCCACTTGCTTTTCCTTGTTTTTTTCGCTTTCAGCTATCACGCGCGTGATTTCCAGCGCCCTGTTGCTTGCGAATTCAACTCCCAATTTGGCTTTCCCCTTGTCATTAAAAGTAATGGCTATCTGGGCTTTCTCGCTGATTATCTTCGCTATATAAAGAGAATCGCCCGGATTTGTATCGCGCGCGGCATTTAAGCTGATAACTCCGCCGCTGGCGACAATCAATACAATTAAAACAACTGCCAAAACAGGTTGAAGCGCGCGGCTAAACATGTTATGCGGCAGCATATTTTTAAAAATATCAAACTTGCTTATTTCTTCTTCTGCATGGCCCCTGGTTATCTGGTTGAATAATATTTCCCTATTGCTGTTTTTCCAATCAAAAGACGGCTTAATATCTTTTAATTTATTTAATTGTAATAGCAAGTCTTTTTCGGACATATGCTTTAAATAAAATTGGATTAGGAATTAAGAATTTGTTTGTTATATAATAAGAATTATTTAATTATTTAGTTAACGAGTTCAAGAGTTAACGAGTTAATTAAAAACGAGTTAATTAAATTTTAAATAACAACTCGTTAACCCGTTAACCCGTTAACTAAATAATTCTAAATTAACTGCATAATTCCCTCATGGCCTTAAGCGCCCGATAAATTAACACCCTTACATTTCCTTTCGGCTTGTCCAAAATATCCGCTATCTCGGAAATTGACAATTCATTGACAAACCGCATAACAATCGCTTCCCTGTATTCATCTTTTAATTCTTGTAAATTATGTTTAACAGATTCTATATCAAGCTTTAATTCAATTTCTTCTTGCATGTTTTGCTTATTGTCAACAATCTCTTTAATAAAATCATCATTCAAACTTACGCTTTTTTGGCGGCTGCTTTTTCTGTAATGATCAATAACCAAATTGCGGGCTATTTTATAAATTAAAGCTTTTAAAGTTTTATGCTTAATTTCATTGCCTTCATGGATATAGCTCCAGGTTTTAAGAAAAACAGCGGAAGTCAAATCCTCGGCTTCTTCCGAATTGCTTACCTTGAAATATATAAAGCGATAGATTTGATTTATGTATAAATCATAAACCTTAATAAAGCTTTTCGCGTCCTTGCTTTTCACTCTGGAATATAAAATTGTTTCTTGTATTTTGCCTATCTTCATTTAAGTATACGAATTAAATAGTAAAATGTTACACCACTTTCGCATAACGCGTAACGCGTAACGCGTAACGGTTAATGTTTTACCTAAAATACCAAAAATCAGGCAATGCCTTGCCCTTAAAATTATTATTGAATTTAATACAAATTTAACATATTAAGCGAAAAAAGGCAAACAGCTTTGAAATTAGAAATTTGAAATTGGAAATTTGGATTTACGAAAAATAGTAAAACCTTTACGCCCTGCTTCCGTTGCGGCAGAATCCTCTGCGGAGACCCGCCTGCCTTGGCGCAAGGCTATCGGGCAGGGATTCTGCCACAGCGGGAATGCCCAAATTTCAAGTTTCAAATTTCAAATTTCAAAGCCCTCTTGCATTTTTTTTCATATTATGAAAAGATATAAATAACCATTTTTAGTCTACATTACATTAGACTAAAATATGCTTTTTGCCCATTTCTGTCATTACCGACACGCCTTTTTGTTTTGTCATCCCGAACCAGCTTTAGCTGGTGAGGGATCTGCGGACGCGGTTCATAAGTTTTGCCGCGGCTTATCGCTTTTGCCGCGGCTGCAGATCTCTCGCCTGCGGGCTTCGAGATGACAAAAGAAGGGATAACAAAACCAAAATACCACTTTTAGTCTACAAAACTGTGGACTAAAAATAACAAAAATGCTAAAAATAGCCAAAATCAATATTTTAGTCTACAATACTGTAGACTAAAAGCTATATTTTACAATATTGTAATCATTAACTACACGGAAACTGCGCACATGCTAAAATATGAAAATATTATGAAAATATGAAAATACGAGAATACGAAAAACATACAGCATATTCTATATTTTCATTATTTCATATTCTTGTATTTTTATTATTCAATATTCAATTTAAATCAAGATAATTGTTATTTTTATTCAAACGCATAATTTCTAAATATTTAAAAATATGCAAACAAGCTTTGAACAATCAAATAATAATCCGGCAACAGAAAAAAAACAAAAGCGGAAATATAAAAATGTTTTAGATGTTAATGTCCTAACCCAAAAAACATCCAATCCTTTGTGGCTTTCAATTTCAGAAGCGGCAAAGTTCGGAGGCGTGCAATCAAAAACAATAAGAAGGGCTGTCCAAGACAAAACAATTAATTACAAAGTAATAAAAAACCGCTATTTAGTGAGCTGCTCTGCGGTAATAAAATTCTTGCACAGCAAAACTAAATTAAAAAACAAGCTTGATCAATTCGGCATAGGGCAATATATTGATAAGTGGAGAGAATGAAGTAAGAAGTTAGAAGTAAGAAGTTAGAAGTTAGAAGTTAGAAGAAATATTTTTTGCCGGTTGAAACGGCAGAGCTTTTAAGATTGACGCGTTATGCGTTATGCGTTATGCGCAGAATATGTTATAATACAAATAGTTATCAAAGTTATCCACAATTAATAAAATTTGCGTTGCGCGTTATGCGAGTTATCCGTTGCGCGAAAATCCTCATGCTTTATGTTTAATTTTTTTTCTTGGAAAAAAGTTAGCAAATTTTTTTCATTTTTTTTAAATTCAAAAATCACTTACATTATTTTGGTTTTAATAATACTGGTTCAATTTATTTTGGTCAGTGTTATTTTTTTTCAAAATAAAAAAAGCAAATACATTATTGAACAGACAAACTTCAAGGCCGCGACAGTAGAAAACCAGCAAAAACAACTTAATGAAAAAATGAATTCTTTGCAGTCAAGCATAATGCGGATGTCCTCACAGCTTTACCGCATGCAGACAGAGGAAATAAAATAATTCAAATAAAATACTATGATTTCAAAATCGCCAATAGAAATTATTGCTAACTTTCTGAATGATGCGGCTAAAATAGTTTTTGCTTCCATAGTGGTAGGATTTTTTGTGTCAAGTGAAATATCATTGCCTATCTTTTTTGGAGGAATGTCAGTAACTGTCGTCTTTTTAATTTTTACTATAATAATTTCAAAGTTAAATAAAAGAATTTATGATTAATCCAATTGTTTTCTACATTTTTGCTTTAGCCCTTGGTATTGGTTTAACTCTTTGGGCAATCCATTATAGTAAAAAACAAAAATAATTTTATGCCGTTAACCACTACTGATATTATTCTTTATATTGTTTTTATAATTTTACTAATTGCTTCTATCGCTATTTATTTTTATTATAATAAAAAATTATAACTCATTGCGCGTTCCGTGTTATGCATTGCGCGCAATCAAGGAGGAAAAATATGACAAAACAATTCAAATTTTTTAAACTTCAGCAATTGGCAAATTTAAAAAAGGCAATGGTTTGCCTGATTGCTTTGACTATTCTTGCCGGACTCTGGCATGTCTATGGCTATGATTTAAAAAATAAATTCGCCAAAGCAGCTGCTTTAACTTTTACTGTCGCGCCGGCAACTGATAATGTTGATAATCTTTTGGGCCAGACTAATGCCACATGGAGATTTACTATTGATAACTCAACAGCTCTTTCCACTTCCACTGACGCGGTGGAAATTACTTTTCCAACGCTTACCGGCGGGGATTGGAATTTTACAGGTGTTACCGCTTCCAGCACCGCTTTAGGGGGCGACCTTTTGGATTTTGCCACTAGCACTATTTATGTTGACAGCGGCGCCAAAAAAATTATTTTATCTGCCACGTCCACCCAAACCAGCGACGCCAACAATTTTATTATTGATATAAAGGGCGTAACCAATCCTGTTGGCGATTTGCAAAATGTATTAGGCGGTAAAACTTGGTCAGTAAGAACCTGCGTTTTAAGTGGGGCGGGCAACCCAAGTTCTGGCTGCGCCAGCGATCTTGACGGTGCCGTTGAGGCTTCAGCCACCATAGCCAGAAGAGGCGGACTGATTGATGACTGGAGTTTTACCGCCAGCAGTTATGCCACTAGTACCACGGGCGTGGAATACACAATTACTTTTACCGCTTCAACCACTTTGAGTCAAGGAGAAAAGATCTATGTTAATTTTCCGGTCGGTTTTGATCTTACTAACGCCACCACTTCAGACCAGACCATTGTTGCCGGCGGCACGGCTCAAGTGGCCTCCACCACCATTGCCACCACAACTGTCAGTAGCGGTTTAAATGCGGTTATTTTGGCGCTTAGCGCCGGTTCGTATAACGCGCAGACGGGCACATCAACGGTTAGTGTCAGCATCGGCAATATAACTAACCCGGCCATAGGATCTTATCAGGGTTTAAGAGTTTTTACCACTACTGCCAATAACGGTTTAGTTGACGGAACAATGTTTGGCATGGAAATGGGGTTTGGCTTCAGGCCGCCGCCGGTTGACTCCATTCAAATCGGAGGCACTAATACAATTAAAGGCCAGGCAAAGGTAAGAGAATTAAATGGCGACTTACGAAATCTTAACGCGGAGGAAATAGCGCAGATAAGCGTTGGCATGGGCTGTCCGGACAAAATGTTTTTTGCCGGAACAAAACGGCTTGACGCGACCGGCAGTTTTGTTTACAGCAATCTTTTAGACGCCACATATATGATGGGCATTATGCCGGATAATACTTCCGATTCCGCATTTTTTGACAGCTATCTTCAGCCCAATATGTTGATGATGAATGTTAGCGGAGGCGAAACAGCCAGCACCAGCCCGATTTTTGAAATACCGGACGGAGTTATAGAGGGCTATATTACCGGCGGTCCGATCAACTCCACGGGTATTGATGTTACCGTTAGGGCTTATACGGCTGCTACGCAAAGTTTTGCGCCAATACATACTGACCAAACTTATGAGACAATGGGTCTTAGCGCTACCGGCACCGGCTATTTTCAATTGCCGATTAAAACCGGCAACACTTGGAATATTACTTTTGAAACTCCGAGTGGAACAATTGCCAGCGGTACAACGCAATACTGGACTCCGTCGGTTAATTCTATTTTTGTGCCAGCCGGGACCGCCACCACCACGCTTGGCGCGACCTCGTTTGTGATGGCCGATAAAACATTAAATGTTACTTTAAAAGACGCTGATGGCGCTACTATTACCGAAGGCGGAGGAGGTCCCAATCCCTGCATTAGTATCAGGCGGGCTGGTTCAGATATGATGGGACCGGGCGGCCAAGGCGTGTGCAGTACTACTGGCGGCGTTTATCAAATGAAAGTTCCGGCAGGAGCTTTTGTTATTCAGATAATGATGCCTGAAGCGGGATTTAAGGAATATCCAATCAATGTGGCTAGTACTGATGACATTGTTGATCAAACAATTGTTATTGCCAGGCCAACCACTTATATTACCGGAACTGTTAAAGATCCGGATAACTTCAATATACAAGGCGTTTCAGTAATGGCCCAGGGTTCAAATGGCAGTTTTTCCCAGGGACTAACTAATTCAAGCGGGGTTTATACTTTATATGTTTCTCCCGGTATTTATAGAGTGGAGGCATTTGCTCCGAGTTATGGTCCTTTAGGCAGTGAAAATATTACTCTTTCAGGGGCAAGCGCGACCAAGAATTTCACTATAAACTCGGCTAATTTTACAAAAATTACCGGCAGAGTTTATACTGTTGCTGACGGTACAAATTACGAAGGAGTAAATATTAACGCTTATGGGTCTTCCGGTTCCAATTTCGCCATGAGTCGCGATGACGGCACTTATACTTTAATGGTGCCGGCCGGCGTTTATACAGTAGAAGCTTGGTCAAAAGACTTTGGCCGTATTGGCTCCATTACTAATGTTGACGCGAGTAGCGACATTTCTGGTCAAAACTTTACGCTTGCGGCCCAAGGTTATTTACAAATAAAAATCACCAATGCTAACGCATACGGCTTAACTTCTATTTTTGCCAATGCTTACAGCACAACCACTCCAAGAAGCAATGGTTCTGACAGGTGGACCGCCACTTCTACCAACAGCGCTGATTTAGTGACCAAGTTTTCTCTGCCAGCCGGTTTTTATAAAGTTGAAGTCGGCACGCCCGGATTTGGCAACTTAATGTCTGTTTCTGGCAATGCCGGCGCCAGCACCACTTCTATTACCGCTGGTCAAACTGCTTCTTTAACAATCGCTTTGCCAACAATGGCCGCTTTAAGCGGCACTACCGAGCCAAACGCCACTGTCTGGGCCTCGCGCGCCGATGGTCCGGGCAAATACAACGCAACGGCTGATAGCAGTACCGGCGCTTATTCAATGAAGATACCCACCGGCTATAGTTATATGGTGGGCGCTTCATTGCCCGGTTATATTAATAATCCAACAGCCACCTCAACTTTCGGCGGCGGCGCCATAGATTTAACTTTAACCGCTTCGGCTTACAATATCAGCGGCGCCATCAGTTCTTCGGCTGGCGGCACTGTTAAAGAAGGATTTATCTGGGCCAGCAAAGCCGGAAATACCGGCTGGGTTGGTTCTGAAATAAACGCGGACGGCACTTATTCTTTAGGTGTTGACAGCGGCTCATGGACGGTTTACGCTAACGCGCCCTGCCATAATTCTTCAAACGGCATAACCCAAACCGGCAACGGCGTTGTAAATATCACCTTAACTTCTATTTCCAATTGCAGTATTAATGTTCCGCAAATGGGCAGTATTGTCCCGTCTAACGGAGGCACGATTGCCACTTCCAGTATTTCCATCAATATTCCGCCTAACGCGCTGGGGACAGGCAGTTCAAATGTTTCTTTTAGTATTGCCAAACCTGATACCGCGCCTCCGGCTACCTTAAATGCCACTCCTATTTCAGGCTCTATCCAAAGAATCACGGCCGCGGACAGCAACGGCACGGCCATTACCAGCTTGAGCAATTCAATTGAAATTAAAATGACATACCAAGACAGCGATGTCCCGGACGGAACATCAGAAGCCAATCTGCAATTGGCTTATTGGAATACCACGACCAATACATGGGATCCGGTGAGCGCCACTATAGATACAACTTCAAATACCATTACGGCCAATGTTAGCCATTTAACTGATTTTGCGCCGATTTACCCGACTAGTGAAGGCGCGCCTGGTACGCCGACCGGTTTAGCCGCGGCAAGAAACGGAGATACCGGAATGAGTTTAAATTGGACTGCGGTAACCGACGCTACGAGTTATCTTTTATATCGCCATACCAGTGCCAGCGGCGATTTTCCTTATTTAACCACAAAAACCTCAACAAGCCATTCTGATACTGGCTTATCCGGCAATACCGCTTATTACTATAAAATTACAGCCAGCAACGCAAACGGCGAATCTTCCGCATCGTCCGCGTCATCAGCAACAACCTGCGCGTCAGTATCAAACGGAACAGTGAGCGGATCAAGCTGTGCTTTGGCCTGTAATTCCGGGTATTCAGAATCAAGCGGAACTTGCGCGGCTAATAGCAGTGGAGGCGGAGGATCTGTTTCAACTACTTACTGCTCCAGCGCGGAATACGACGAATGGCAAGACGCATGCGCTAATAATTTGCAATACCGCAATGTCCTATCCCGCTCACCAAACAACTGTACTCTAACAACGGCTCAAGAAAGCGATAGAAAAAGAGCATGCGGCGTAACTCTGCCGGAAATCATTGAAGAAACAAAAGAAAAAATTGCTGAAGCTGTTAGCGAGGTTTCTACAACCGCCCTTGAATTCACACAAAAGATTATCACAATCGCTTCTGAGGCGGCTGAAATAGTTAAAGCGAATATCAACGCATTGCTCGGCAAGCTTGGATTTAAAAGGGATTTAGCAAAAGAGCAAGTATCTGTTAAAAAATATGTTAAGGCGCTAATAAAAGATACTGCCGGCATTTCTGAAAAAACACAACACGCTTTAACTAACTTTATCGCTTACGGCACGGATACTACCATAATATTGGGCGAAGGCGAGCGCGCCGGCGTGGTGAATTCTTACAAATCCGCTTTCAACAAGCTGCCGGCAACAGAGGATGAATGGAATGATGTAATAAAAATCGCTAACGGCCGCTGGCCAAGCGAAACAAATGATTTAAGCGAAGCCAACGCGGAAGCCGCTTTTGAAAAAATATACTTAAGAAAAGCAGACAGATCTAACCCGCATGATGACGCCGCGGTAACCGTAATCGCTTACGGATTACGCCCGGCTAATAGAAATCTTGATTCTGAAAAAACCGCCATAAAAACTTTCAGGCATATCTACGGCTACGATCCATCTTCGGCAACAGCTTGGGATATTGTCAGGGCGATTGCTTATTCAGGAGCGACACGATAAAAAAATTGCAATGCAGGAATAGGGCATTGCCTCGTTCCAGCAAAAATAAAAACACCCGACTCAATACGAGTTGGGTGTTTTTTTGCGTATTAAACCAAATATGCTATAATTAAACCATAAAAAATTTAAACCAGCTAAACTATGAAAAAAATAATTCAAATTCTATTAATTTTAATTTTACTATTAATTTTATCATTAATAATAATTTCTATTTTCAATCCTTTGGGCTACAGGGATAAAATCATCGGGAGCATAATCAACAATTATCTTGCAAACAATATCAAAGGATACGCTCCGGCATCTCAAATTAATTCCGGCGCGCCAAACAATGAGCCGGCCGCCGATAAGCATCCATTTTTGAATGAGAGCCAAGAAAAAATGCTTGAGAATTTCGGAGTTGATGTAAGCCAACTGCCGACTGAAATAACTCCGGGCATGGAAAATTGCGCCGTGGAAAAATTCGGAAAAGAAAGAATTGAAGAAATAATAGGCGGAGCTACCCCAAGCGCTTTAGAATTATTTAAAGCTAAAGACTGCATAGGAAAATAACTTTTTTTTCAATCCGCCATGCCGCATTTTAAAAAATTACTGCAAAAACAATCCTTTTGTTTTTAATTCTTTTTTTATTCCGACATAATCCGGAATTATTTCAGAAACTAAATTCCAAAATTTTTTTGAATGGTTAAATTCTTTAAGATGGCAGAGCTCGTGGACTATGATATAATCGGCAATACGGCCCGGCAATAACAATATTTTATAATTAAAATTCAAGTTGCCTTTCTTGGAACAGCTGCCCCATCTGGTTTTCTGATTTCTAACGCTTATTCTGTTAAATTTAAAATCATTATTTTCATTAAAGTATTCAATTCTTTCCTTAGCGAAAGCCAGCGCCTCATCTTTATTTTGCAAATAATGCCCGAAATCGTTTTTAATCTCGCTGCCTTTGAATTGCTTGAAATATTCCAGTTTTGAAATAACCCAATTGGCTTTTTGAATAATAAATTTTTCCACCATGCTTTCGCTGAAGCCGCGCGGCATAGTCGCCACAAAACTGCCATTGCAATAAACAGCCAAGCGCATTCTTCTGGCCCGCGCGCTTTTCTTTAAAATGTAACCGACGCTTTTATTGTGAATTTTTATTTTTCTATTCATGCTCAGGGTTTTTTGATGAAATTTAATTTTGCTTGTTAATGCTTTAATTATAACAAAAATCGCCGTGGATGGCGATTTTTATATTTTAAAACCGCTCCGATGTACATCGGAGCGGGGTTGGAGACCGGTGTAAATATCGCACGGGTGGAGGGAATCGAACCCCCGGTTCAGCTTTTGGAGAGCTGTGGTTTACCATTAACCGACACCCGCTTTAAATAAATCAATAAATCTATTTATAATTAAAAATATTTCATCAAAAATTTTACTATCTCCATATCTAATTGAAACACATCCTTTATAATCTTCTTTTTTACGCTTCCCTGTATTTCTCTTTTTATATATTGTAAAATAATTTTTGTTAATTTTTGTTAATTTGGACCAATAATTAACTAATTCTTTAGTATTGTGATAACTATGCAAATGCAAAACTGCTTTAAATTTATCTTCATTCAAATTAAATGCTTTTCTAAAAAGCAGCATATAAACCTTAATCATTTTAGGATCTGAATTTATAAAAATAACTCTTCTTCCTGTTTTTGCACCCTCACACCAATACAATAAAGATAAAAATAACTTAAAATCATCTCCTCTATACTCTTTCTGATTTACTAGAACAGTGCAATTGCCAAATATTTCTTTAAAGATTAATTTTTTCTTTTTCTTAATTGCTTCTTTAGATTTCTTTTGTCCTTGTTCTATTAAATCCGAAAATCGCCTTTTTCCAACTTCTGACATTTTTTCATTTCTTAGCCAAACAGAAGCTGTGCTTTTAGAAATGCCTAATTTTTGGCTTATTTCATTTAAAGAATATCCATTTCTACGAAACTTTTTTGCTTGATTAAGCAATCTATTCTTGATCATAAATTAGAATGATATAATAGTATATATAACCTATATAACAATTCTAATTTAATATTTCTATTTTGTCAATATTAAACTGACCTTTATTGCAATAAAAGAAAAATTACTTCGTTTCCTTATGCAGAGTGTGCTTGTTGCAATGCTTGCAATGCTTTTTGATTGACATTCTTTCTTTAAGGGTTTTCTTATTCTTGTGGGAATAATAATTAATCCTCTTGCACTCAGTACACTCTAATTTTATCATGTTGTCTTGAGACATAGTCGCTTTGCTAAAATAAAATACAAAAAATAAAAAAATATTTTTTTATATTTTTATTGTGTATTTTATTTTTAATTTTTTATTTAAAAGTGGGCCGGGTAGGACTCGAACCTACGTAGGCGAAAGCCAGCAGATTTACAGTCTGCCCTCGTTGACCGCTTGAGTACCGACCCCAATTAAATTTACGATTTACGATTTTAGATTGACGATTTAATTTATTTAAAATAAAATTCCCTAATTTAGAAGGGATTTTTTAAAGCTACATTTAACTTAACACACTTAAACCAAATTTTCAAGGTGTTACATATGTATCTCATCATGGACAGGGTTAACGCGCTATTATTTTATTATTTTTCTTATTTTATTACTTTTTTATTTTTCCTATTTCAACGAAGAGCCGGTTTTATATGTGTCCAAATGGATTTGGCTTACTTCAACTATTTCCGCGGAGCTGAATCCGCGGCGATTAAATACTGTTTCTGAAACAAAATACTTGATATTATCTTCCAAATAATAAACTGCCGCATCGTCCGGCGATTTAATAAGCTTAACATTCGGATAATGGCCAATATCTGTTTGTGTTATTTTAATAATATTTCCCCAATAGTTATCAGGATAAGAAATAAAAGCCGTGGGCGAAGGAATCGCTATTTTCAGCCACTTATTTTCCGGACGCTGGTAAATATAATAAATTACGGAACTCTCCGGGCTTTTTAACAATCTGGCGCGCGGATATTTGGATAATTCCTGCCAGCTGATTGTTTTGACATTAGCCCAGCTGTAGCCGTATTCTTCAAAAGACGCGGGCGAGGATATATAATGCCTATAGCCGTTGACGATAGCGTAAACATCAGGAGAGCCGTAATATTTATACAGCGCTGAAGCCGGAGTATAATATGAATTCTCCGCGCCTTTCACGGCTACCTCTCCGCTCGCAGCGCTTCCGCCTGCGTAAAAAGACAAAGAGCATCCGGAAGGCCATGGATGTACTTTTACTTTTTCGCTGATATTAAAATCAAAATGGGCATTAGTTTTCTTGCGGTCGGCATAATAAATCTCCAAAGAATGCAAGCCCTTGGCAAGCTGCGCGGCATGCGATTTGGTTTGCGCTTTATGCACCCCGCCCAAATCAGTTGTTAAATTTCCGTCAATATAAACCCACGAATCATCGTCAGATGTTATTTCATAAATATAATTTCCGTCAAGCGGAACATCCAGAATGGCGCGCCAATACACGGAAAAATAATGCGGGTCGGCGTATAAGCCCTCATTGACGGGAAAAAAATTATCTCCGAAATTCAAATCAGAATCAATTCTGTAAAAAGAAAAAAACTTGCCGTCATACCAGCCGGTGGTCTTTCCTATGCCGGTTGGATTTTGGTCAGTTATGTTCGGGAAATCTTTTTGCAAATTAAAATATTGCCCGAAATATCCTGTTGAGCCAAGGTCGGCGCCGGAGCAAGCAACAGCGGAAACTCCGGCGACAACCGTTTCGCCGCCTGCCCCGCTTGCGCCAGCCGCGGCCTCGGCGGCCGCAATAAGTTTAACTGTTTTAACGCTAAATTCAGTTTTAACCTTTTTACCGAAAATATCAGTTATGTTAATAGTAATCTTATATTCTGTTTCCGGGTACAGATCGGAAAAAACAGCGCTATGATTCAAGCCGTAATCCAAATTTTGAATCTGCGTTTTTGATCCGCTTCTTGATAATTTTATATCGCCTTTGGCATAATGGTTTGCTTTAAAGCTTACTGTTATGCTTTTATCGGAAATATTAGAGTCGCTCGCGCTGCTTGGCCTTAAATATGAAATCGTTAAATCTTCATTATCCATTTTGGTCGTTTCCTGAGTTGTAAATTCTTTATAAACATACCCGCTTGAATTGCCGTCTTCATCAACAGAATATATTTTTAAATAATATTTAACATCCGGGGTTAAATTTTTTAAAATTATCTGATGGCTGGTTGATTTGCCGTTATCGCTTGTTTTCTTTTTATATGTCTTATACTCGTCAAATTCAACAATGGATGTAGCTTTTTCATCTGTTATCCATTTTACAAACGCGGCTGCGCCGCTTATATAAGGTATGCTTAAATTGCTGATTTCCGGGGATATTCCGTCGTTATACTCTACTGTTTTAAAGCTTTGAATAAAAGAAGATACTGTTTCATTATTATTGGAAGCAACTATCTGAAAATAATAAGTTGTTTCAGTTTCCAAATTCCCGATCAGCATTTCGTGATAAATTAAAAGCCCTTTGCTGTCAATCAAATAGCTGTTTAAGCTGTCTTTTGCTTTTCCGTATAAAATTTTGCCTTCTGCCGCCGCGCCGGTTGACCATTTTATTCTTACTTTTTGGCCGGTAATATTTTCTACTTGAATATTAATAAATTCAATATTGTCTTGGGCAAAAGCATAACTGGTATAATTGCCAAAAACAAGGCAAAAAACAGCCAAAGCCAAAGCAAAGCGCTTAATTCTAAAAATATATTTGTTTGTTCTTTTTCCTAAAAATTCCATAAAATTTAATTTTTTAAATTAAAGTTATTTCAAGTTTTTACAAATTTCTTGCGCGTTTGAAAGAATTTCTTTGAATTGCGCAACATTTTAGAAGCAAAATTCAGAAAACCGCTAATAAATTCTTCAATATAAGACTATAACAAATTTACAAAATAATGTCAAGGGCAACAAAAAAAACAAGGTTACTTCTTACTTCTTACTTCTTACTTCTTGCTTACTTCTTGTTCCGATTCAAATCAACCTCAACTATTGTTTTGCCATCTCCGTTTTTTTCGCCCTTGAATTCCACGCTAACCGCCTGTTTTAAAGTGTGATGTCTCACTACTACGCCTTTTTTTCCGTCAACATCAACCTTCGCTCCCATCGGAGGCAATTTCTTGGCGCACTCTTCGTATCCTTCCTCTTCGTAGTTCAAGCAGCACATTAGCCGGCCGCAAATTCCCGAAATGCGGTAGCTTCCGCGGTGAGCCACTTGCTGAAGCTCGGCCTTTTCGGAAGTGACGGAAACAAACTCGGATAAAAATCTCTTGCAGCATAATGGAAATCCGCAATGCCCGTAATCTCCGACCATTTTCGCTTCATCGCGGATGCCTATCTGCTGCAATCTTATAGTGCGGTTTAAATGCCGCGTTAAATCTTTTACCAATTCGCGAAAATCAATTCTTCCGTCCGCCACAAAAGCGAAAGTAACCCGCGAACCGTCAAAGGAAAAATGCGCGTCCACCAGCTTCATAGGCAATTTATATTGAACAGCCAGATTTTTACAGTATTCTAACGCTTCTTTTTTTTGCTTTTTGTCAGAGACTTTTTCCAAATCAGTTAAAGTCGCTTTTCTAAGTATCGGCTTCAGCTCTTTCGCGCCAGCCGGCTCTTCTTCTGTTTTAAGTTCCTTAAAGCCGGCAACCTTGCCTATTTCTATGCCAAGCTCTGTTTTTACGATAACATAATCTCCGGCCGATAAAACAGAGTCGGCCGGATCAAAATTATATATTTTATCCCATGGAGCAAATTGTATTTGTACTATTTTCATGAAACATGAAACACATAACATAAAACATTAAATATTAAAAATTGTTATGCGTTATGCGTTATGCGATTTATAAGCTATACCTGATAAATTTCTCAACTTTCACGCCGCCCAAAATATCCTGAACGCGCTTTTTGTCGTCTTTAATGTACTCTTGCTTAACCAAGCAAGTTTTTTCAAAATATTTGTCCAGCTTTCCCGGCAGTATCTTGCCTATGATCTGTTCGGGCTTTCCTTCTCTTAGAAGTTGCGCGCGGTAAATTTCTTTTTCTTTTTCTATTTCTTCTTCAGGGACATCTTCCGGATAAATATATGCCGGATCAGACGCGGCGATCTGCATGGCGATCTCTCTCGCCAGCTCACTCTCCCCTTCTTTATCCAAAGCGACCAATACCCCGATTTTGCCTCCCGAATGCGAATAAGCCGCTACTGTTTTGGCGGAGACAAAATCACAATTTTTAATATCCAATTTTTCTCCGATTACTCCGCTTAAACTATGTAAATTTTCCAGCGCTGTCCCGTTTTCCATTTCAAGCGCCAGCAGCTCTTCCCTGTTTTTTGGCTTTTTATTTTTTGCCAATTCCAAAACTTGCTCGGCAAACTGCTGAAACTGCTCGTTGCGGACCACAAAATCAGTTTCAGCGCTTATTTGGACAATACAGCCCTCATTGCCGGCTTCATTGGCCGCGATTTTAATGATTCCTTCGCAAGCCGCGCGATCGCCGCGCTTGGCGGCCTTGGCTATGCCTTTTTTCCTTAATATCTCAACCGCTTTTTCAATGTTTCCGCCGGATTCTTCCAATGCCTTTTTGCAGTCAACAATGCCCGCGCCGCACTTTTCACGAAGTATTTTGATTGTTTCCATTGTAATTTCCATATAAGTTTTATTTATTATAGAACTTACGCGTTTGCGCATAATTTATACATATTTTACATATACGGATATTAATATCTGAATTGTTACATTGCTAAATTGCTAAATTGTTTCAATGTCAGCAATTTAACAATGTAACAATTTAACAATGTTTGCGGGGACTTTTCAAACAGACAGAAAAATGGTTTTAAAAATTCAGTATCCAAATACGTAAGTCCTATATTATTTATTAATTTTATCTTTCTCGCTCCTGCCTTCTTCTATCGCTTCCTTCACCGTATTCAGCACCAGCTTAACCGCCTTGCTGGCGTCGTCATTGGCCGGAATAACATAATCAATTCCGGTAGGATTAACATTCGTATCGCAAACCGCGATTATTTTAATGCCTGTTTTTTTCGCTTCCTGCAATGCTGTTTTTTCATTTTTTATGTCCCAAATAAATATCGCGTCCGGAATTTTCGTTAAACTTACAAGCCCGCCCAAATTTGTTTCCAGCCGGCTGATTTCGCGGTCAAAGTCCAGCTGTTCTTTTTTGGTGTATTTTTCCAATTTGCCTGCTTGCTTTTTGTCCAATAAATCCTGATATTTTTTAATGGCCTTTTTAATAACGGAAAAATTAGTCAAGCAGCCGCCGAGCCACCTTTCCGTCACATAAGGGACCCTTGTTTCTTGCGCCATTTTTTTAAGCGGCTCTTTAACTTGCGTTTTTGTCCCGACAAATAAAATGCTCGCGCCGTCTTTGGCCGCTTGCTTGATGAAATCAAGGGCTTTTTCCAGCTGTTTTTGCGTTTTAACCAAATCAATAATATAAACGCCTTTTCTGGATGTAAAAATAAATGGCTTCATTTTAGGATGCCATTTGCTTGTGCGATGCCCGAAGTGCATTCCCGCCTTAAGCATCTCTTCCAATGTTGGAATTTTCATAATAGTTTTTCCTTTAATCCTCTGCTTTGTTTATCCAGCCAAAACGGCTGGCAAGGAAAATTTACAAAGCATGAGAGATAAATTTAAATTAGTTTATAACACTCAAATCTATCCCGCAATTCTGCGGGAATATTAAAATCTACGAATATTAAATAAAGAATTTGTATATTTGAGCGCCTAAGCGCCACATAAATAAGATTATAATATTGCACTGGTTTTGTCAACATGATCAAATTTTCATGTCAAAGCCATTTAGAAATGTCATAGTTTGAGCAATTTAGAAATGTCATACCTTGTGAATTAGTTAAGTTGAAAAAAGTTTTTGACAGACAGGCATTAAACATCATTCAGATGTTGTTGCGCGCGTTAGAACGCATTCTG
>VMTK01000008.1 GCA_013791585.1 Candidatus Falkowiibacteriota bacterium | reverse complement strand
TTCCCTGACAGCAGGGGGATTTCACGTGTTTTTTAGACATACACATGAATTTTCCCATAAAACTACTATTTTGTCTTTAGTGTTAGATAAAATTTTAATAAATTTTCCACCAAATTAAGTTACTTATACCCCATATAGCATATTCTAATAATATACAACACAAGTAGTTGACTTCTCATAAAATATGATTTTAAAAGACATGAAAGACTTAAATCTTCTAAAATATAATAGGCATTGGGACAAGGGCTTTAGGTATTCTTTTGCTAAAAAAAGAGATTTTTTTGATTTATTAATCAAATCTTTAAGCAAAAAACAAATTATTGAGCTAATCGGCCTAAGGCGAACAGGGAAAACAGTGCTGTTTTTTCAAATAATAGATTATCTGTTGGAAAATAACACTGACCCATTTTCAATATGGTATTTTACTTTTGATGATGAAAAAATAGAGTTAGATGAATTGCTTAAAGAATTTCAAAAACAAACCGGCGCGGATTTTAAGAAGCAAAAAGTTTTTGTGTTTTTAGATGAAATTCAAAAGCTGGATAATTTTCAGTCAAAAATAAAAGTTTATTATGATCTTTATCCAAATATTAAATTTTTTATTTCAGGATCAACTTCTCTTTTCGTAAAAAAGAAAACAATGGAAAGCTTGGCAGGCAGAATAAGCAGCTTTTTTCTCCATCCTTTGAATTTCAAGGAATATCTGAATTTCAAGGATAAAAGCGAGTTTTTTCAAAAGCCGGCTGTTTTTAAGCAGGAAATTGAAAAGGAATTTAAGATATTTCTTGAAAGCCAATTTGTTGAAAGCGCGGACATGGAAGATGGCGCGGAAAGAAAAGAATATTTTATCTCTATTATGAAAAAGATAATATTTGAAGATATTCCTCAGATTTTTCCGGTAGAAAATCCGGATATATTATGGAGATTAGTTAGGATTATCGGGCAAACCCCGGGCATATTCATAAATCTTCAAAATTTGTCGCAAGAGATTGGAATTTCAAACAAAACATTAAGCAGCTACCTTTTTTATTTGGAAGAAGCATTTTTGGTAAAAAAAGTTTATAATTTTTCCCGCAATATGCTCACTACTGAAAAAAAGCTGAAAAGATTTTATTTAGCGTCTCCTTCTTTCAGCTGGGCTGTTTCTGATTTCGCGAAGACAGGCGAGCTGGTTGAAAATTTCGCGGTTTCTTTAATGGATTATAAATTTTTTTGGAGAGACGCGTATAAGCATGAAGTGGATTTTATCGGCGTAAAAGATGATGTTATCGCGCCGGTTGAAATTAAATATAGAAATAAATTTTCAAAGGCGGATTTTAAAAATTTAATTTTGTTTTCTAAAAAATTCAAAGTTAAAAAAGCCATTTTGTATCAAAAAACCGTTGAAGAAAAAATTATCAAATTTGATGGATTGGAAATAGAGTCAAAGCCGGTGTATTTTATCGTGAAATAAAATTTTTAAAGGTTCCAAAGACAAAATTATTCTTTCTAAATCAAAAATCAAAATTTCGCGCTCCCGCCTTGTTAATTTTTATTTGACTCCGCGCCTTTTAATCAGAATTAAATGTAGTCACAAGCATATTATAGATAAAAAACTGATTATTAAAAGGCGCGGGGTTTGACAGGGATTTTTTATTTGATATAATGAAAGATATGAATGTTAATAATTTAAAAATATATGGCATTAACACCCGAACAATTTAATAAATTAGTTACAAAGGATGAATTCAATGAATTTAAAGATGAAATGATGGATATGAAAAAAGATGTAAAAAAAATATTGAATTCAGTAGACAGTATTGCTAAAAAACATCAAGATTTTGATGCTGAATTGGCCGCTAATCAAGGCGCGCATAATCGCTTTGAGGAAAAATTCACTAAAAATGATGATAGGATTAAGGTTATAGAAAAAAAATTTGAAGCAAGCCCGGTCGCGGCATAGAAAGTTTTTATTTGATATAATAAAAGATAGAAATGTTAACAATATGGCTATTTTTCATAAATGCGACAAATGCGGTAAAAATGTAAAAGGAGAAGTTATTAAATTTTCTGTTGACGATATTAACAAGAGATTTTTTGATAATTGGATGAATAGGTTTGAGTTTTGCGAAGAGTGCGCGAAACCTTTAGCCGGATTAATCAAAAAATTTTTACTTAATAAAAAAAATAAAAAGTAATATGCAGCAACAAGATTTACAACAAATTTCTAGTTTGCTAGATAAAAAATTTGAAGAAAACAACGAGCTTCTGGACAAAAAAATAGATAAAAAGTTTGAAGAAAACAATAAAATTTTAAAAGGAGAAATTATAGACGATATAGGCGTTATTTTTCGCCAGAGTTTTAATGAGCTTGAAGCGAAAATTGACTTGATTGATGAAAAAGTCAGTTTAGCCGCGGGTAAAGACGATAAAATCATAAAAAAGCAGCAAGATTTTGATGCCGAGCTGGCTGCCAATTTGGGAGCCCATAATCGCTTTGAAGAAAAATTTACCAAAACCGATGTGAGAATTAAAGCTGTTGAAGAAAAATTTAAAGCAAGCCCGGTCGCGGCGCAGTAAGTTTTTAAATGTACTTTTTTTGTGTTAACCCCGTCTTGTTTTTCCTGATGGGGCTTTGTTTTTTTGGAATAATTTTACGCTCTTAATAACCGCTAAGCAACTAAATTATAATTATGTCTCAAAAAATTTATCTGACAATTTTAAAATCAGGAATTTACTTGTCGTTTATTTCTGTTTTTTTAGTTTTTAAAAATCTGCTTTTTCCGTTTATCACTTCAAAGCAGATTTCTTTTAATATTTTGATTGAAGCGCTATTCATTATTTGGTTCGCTTTTATCATTAAATACCCGGAATACCGCCCGAAAAAATCATGGATTTCATTCGGCCTGATCGGCTTTTTCGCGGCGATGATTTTGTCCTGTTTTACCACCGTTGATTTTAATTTAAGCTTTTGGGGGGATATTGAAAGAATGCTGGGAATATTCCATCTGCTTCATTTTTTGGCTTTTTATTTTATTGTAATCACTGTTTTCCGCAAATGGGAAGACTGGCGCAATTTGTTTATAGTGTCAATAACAGCCGCGGTTGTCGTCTGCCTGTACGGCCAGATAAAGAGCATGCATTACAGCACCATAGGCAATACCGCCTATGTAAGCGGATATGTTATTTTTAATATTTTTTTCGCGCTGATTTTGTTTTTTAGAGCTTTTCGCGGCAACTTTAGCTTTAAAAATCAAAAGGGCTTGATTTTAGGATCATTGTATTTGATAGCGGCAGTTATAATTTTTTCAGTTTTTAAAATGACTCATACCCGCGGAGCTCTTGTGGGGTTAGGCGCAGGAGCGCTGGCTGCGTTATTTATTTTTATAGTACTAAGCAAAAATAAAAAAATTAAAATTTACAGCTCATCGGCCGCGGTGATTTTTATTATTTTAATTTCATTGATTTTTACTTATCCTGACAGCCAAATAATAAAAAACAGTTCAATCTTAAATACCATAACCCAAATTTCTACAGAAGCGGTTACTTTTCAGACCAGAATTATATCTTGGAAAGCGGCTATAAAAGATTTTCCGAATCATCCTATTTTTGGAACAGGCCATGGCAACTTTGCGATTACTTTTGATAAGCATTTTAGCCCCTCCTTTTATGACTACACCCGCAGTGAGACTTATTTTGATAGGGCGCATAACAATATGGTTGATATTGCATCCACTACTGGAGCAGTCGGATTGCTGGCTTATTTGTCAATTTTTATAATAGCTATTTACTATTTAATAAAAGGATATAGAAAAAGGAATATAGCCATTTATGATTTAGCGCTTTTAACAGGGCTGATTATCGCTTATTTTATTCAAAACTTGGCTGTTTTTGATTCCTTGGTTACTTATATCTCTTTAATGATAATGCTTGGCTATATTTATTACCTCACCCCCAGCCCCTCAACACCTCCCCCCCCGGCCCCCTCTCCTAAACAGGAGAAGGGGAGCCACAATCTCCCCTCCTATTTAGGAGGGGATGGGGGAGGTATAAATGTGGAAGACAAGCCGTTAATAAACAAAGAAATTTACGCTTTGGCAGGCGCCGGCTTGATAATTTTTATCATAATGTTCCAGTTCAATATCAAGCCGCTTAAAATGCTTGCAGGAACGATTCAAGGCCAAATAGCTTTTGCCCGGCAGGATTTTATCGGCGGGATTGAAGCGTATAAAAAGGCCTTAAGCTATAATACTGTTCTGGACCGCGACAGCCGCGACAGCTTAATCCGGATGGTTGCCGCGAATTTTTCAGCTCTTTCCAGTGTTGACAAGCAGCAGGCAGAAGAAATTTTGGATTATGTAATCGGGCTGGCCGAAGAGAATGTTAAATATAATCCGCGCGACAGTTTGATGCAGATGGAGCTGGCGCAGATTTTAAATTTGACAGCCAGATTTTACAGCGATAATTCCCAGAAATTTTTCTTTTATTCCGACAGGTCGCTGGAGGCGATAAACAAGTCAATTGAATCCAGCCAGGGCAGGGTGCCGATTTATTTCATAAAAGCCCAGATTCAAGCGACCCGCAACGAGCAGGAAGAGGCGATTGAAACATTAAAATACGCCGCCGGGCTTAATGAAAAATATTACGATAGCTATTGCAATCTGGCCAGATATTATTTTGTTTTCAAGCAGGAAGACAATGGCTACCAAACAATGGATCAATGCTTGGATAAAGGCGGATCAGGGCTTTTAACTCCGGCTGATTATGTCAAGGGCTTAATCAATCATTATGCCGAATCGCAGGACTGGGGCAGGTCATTAATGCTTTACAGGCAATTGTCTGTTTTGGAGGCAAGCGATCCCAAGGTTTGGGTGAATTTAGCCAAGCTTTACGCGCAGACCGGCGATGTTGAAAACGCGAAATTAGCGGCTGAGAAAGCGGCGGAGCTGGACCATAGCTTGATTCAGGCGGTTGAGGAGTTTATTAGGGGGTTGGAGTAAGTTAGAAGTAAGAAGTGAGAAGTAAGAAGTGAGGCGTGTTTGTGTATTATAATATATTTTACTAAATAGGGCCTGCTGATCTTTAGTTTCTACCGAGCTTCTACCGAGCTTTAGCTCGGGTTCCGGATGCTTTAGCATCTAGTCTGATTGAGGCTAAAGCCTCAAAACCCGACTTAAAAGTCGGTAGAAGTTTCTGAACACATTTTTCTACCGAGCTTTAGCTCGGGTTCGGGATGCTTTAGCGTCCAGTCTGATTGAGGATAAAGCCTCAAAACCCGACTTAAAAGTCGGTAGAAGTCTTAATGCTCGGCTTTCTTGGGGCATGGTCGGTAGAAATTCAAAAAATCACCAGTTATCATAATCATTATTGCGGCACTGGTAGGAGATTAGGGTGGTAGAATATTTGATTTTAGACTAATAATTAATTAGAATTAGAGTATATTTGGTGAAGCTACTTGCCTTACCTATTTATTCTTAATTCATATATTATGTCTAAAAAAAATTCTGTCCCAAATGTTACTTACCAGATGTTTGTAAATTTGGTTTCAAGCACCTTAAAATTTTCACTAAACTTGGTTGGCAGAAAAGAAAAGTTCAGATTTATAAATGTAATTCCTGTAGATATAAATGGCATAATTTTGACCTCATCGGTATGTTCACTAGATCGGTAATAGCTCAAGCCATATTTATGTATCTCAGATCGTTGTCGCTTAATAGCGTGTCCGATATTTTTCGCAGTTGGTATAATACAGATGTTTTTTCGAAAGACACCTTGATTCATCACATTGAGGAATATACTGAACAGATACCAAATCATTTTCAGATAACCGCATGGCTCAATCCTGCTCGTTCTGGATTTTATGCGATAGACGGAACATGGCTTAAATACCGAGGCAAAGACATTGTCCTGTTAATTCTATTTGATGTTAAAACATTGGATATTGTTAACTGGAGAATATCAAGAAAAGAAACCCGAGAAGCATATAACCAATTGTTAGTAGATGCCTATTCTGAAATAGGGTCTAATATTAAAGGATTTCATTGCGATGGCGATCCCGGATTGCTTAAAGCCATCAAAGATTTATTCCCCAAAATACCTATTCAGTTATGCGTATTTCATAAATATTGCAGGGCAGGGCAAGTAATTCCGTTTGTCAGAATCAAGAATGATGTTGACAGAGAAATCAAAAAATTAACAGAGCAAGTATTGTTTGCCAATACAAAACAGGATGCCATTGACAGTTTAGAAAAATTGCAAAGGTACGCTCAAGAACATCAAAAGCATAAAAAACTAAAAGAGTTGATTGGTGTTCTTAAGCGTAACTTTGATTTACTGCTGACTCATTTTGATAATCCTGAAATGAGTCCGTATAATAATGTGCTGGAAGGATTTAATTATATTGTAAAGAGACGAACTAAATTAATGAAAGGGTTTAAAAAGCCGGTAAACATTAACAAGTGGATTAAGTTGATAATGACAGATTGGAGATTTCATTATTTAAGGGAATCACAATTCAAGGACAGGAGAAATAAATCTCTGTCAATCCCTGAATATACTATACCGTTTTTAACGGCAAGCTAAGGAAAGTTTTTTAATAAATAATTTGGTAAATTTTATCGGCGATTGGTAGTCAGCGCTCGTATGTATCCTTTTTCTATTGTAATATTTCATTCTTTT
>VMTK01000059.1 GCA_013791585.1 Candidatus Falkowiibacteriota bacterium | reverse complement strand
CTTTCCGGACGGTTTTTACGAATTGGCTATTTTCGCCTACCAAGGCGCGAACAAAGCCGAGATGCGCGACAACATTGAAATAAAAAATAATTTTTATGACAATAGCTTGCCTGCGCAGCCGGCTGATGAGTACTATTCTAAAGAAATAATCAAACCGACTGAAGAATATATTATTAAACAGCCGATTATTGTAATTATGCCTGAATGCCAGAAATACGGCATTAATACTGCAGAAAAGTGCAAAGAATTTATGCGCTTATCTCCTGAATGCCGCGCTAAAGGGCTGTTAACTTGGCCTGAATGCGAGCAATACATGATGAATCCCCCGGAATGCCGAAATAAAGGCATTAGCGGAGAAGAGTGCCGCAAGTACATGATGGTTCCGTCTGAATGCCGCCAGCAGGGGATTTTAGGCGCAGAGGCCTGCAAAAAGTACATGAACGCATACGCTACGCCATGGGAATGCGAACAAAAAGGGGCAATTACGCCGGAAGAATGCAGTAAGATTATTTTTAGCAATAGCTTGGCTCCTGAATGCAAAGAAACAGGCGCCACCACTCAACAAGAGTGCGATAAAATATTAAGCAATCAGGATTCTGTAACACCTGAATGCGCCGGCGCCGGCATTGCCGGCATTGAAGAATGCGAAAAATTAATGTTTAAAAAGCACGCGCCTTCCGATTGCCTTGAAGCGGGAATTACAACCAAGGAAGCATGCAAGAAATATATGTTTGAAAAATATAACGGCGAAAAAAATATTCCTGCTGATAAATTCCCCTCTGAATGCCAAAAACAGGGCGCCGCGACTCCCGATGAGTGCGATAAGGTGATGAGAAATATTTATATGCCGCAAGAATGCCGCGAGCAGGGGATAACCGGCGAACAGGAGTGCGGAAATTATATGGAATTGAAATATATACCGCAAGAATGCCGCGATGCCGGCGTGAAAACAAGAAGCGGCTGCGATAAGGTTATGTTTAATAAATACGGCCCGCAAGAATGTGTAAAAGCCGGCATAGAAGACGAGGAGCAATGCGATGATTTTATGTTTAATAAATACGCGCCGCAAGTAGTCTGCAAAGATGTGGATGATTGGCAATGTAAAAATTCCATCAAGGAAAGGCATTTGGGCAATATCGTGGCCAAGCAAGTCCAATTTCAAGAAGTAAGAGAAATGGCGGGGAGTTTAGCGGCAGATTCAGTGAATTTGGGATATTTAGAAGATATGCTGGACGCGGCTAAGGAAATTATTCCTTTTAAAGCAAGAGAAATTAATTTTAAAATTTTAGCAACAGAGGAAAAGCTTGTTTTGGATGACAGCGACAATATGGTTCAAACAGCGCCGATTGCAGTGATGATTGACTCTGACGGCGACGGATTGTCTGATGATACGGAAAAAAGATTTAATACAAACCCTTTTAATTCCGATTCTGACGGCGACGGCTATAGCGACGGCGATGAAATGAAAAATCAATATAATCCCTCAGGGGAAGGCGCGCTTATAGAAAATATGTTTCCAATTGACGAAGCGATTGCGCAGAACAAAACATTGGGTCAGCCGAAAACAGACGGCGAAGAAGCGGAATATCTTGTCGTGAAAGCGGTAATTAATAAAAGCAATGGTCAAGGAGAAGGCAAGGGGTATGACTTTTCCGGCCAAGCTGAGCCGGGGAGCGTGGTGACTTTGTATGTTTATTCGGACTTGCCTTTGGTGGCGACTGCCAAAGTTGACGAATACGGCAATTGGCAGTACGAGCTTAGCCATTCGTTAAACGAGGGGGAGCATGAAATTTACGCGGTCGTGAATGACAATACCGGCAAGGTTGTGTCAAAAAGCAAGCCGTTAAATTTTTTCATTAAAGAAGCAAAAGCTGTTTCAGTCCAGGATTTTGTTTCTATCGCGGCTCCGGCAGCGGCCCGGCAATCAGAAAGCATGATTAAATATTATATGGCAATAGCCGCCTCAATGATGATTATCGGCATCGCGCTTTTTATAGCTTTCAATATTCAGAGAAAAAAACATTTTATAGCTTAATTATAAGATTTACGTGTTTAAATATTATTGTTTTTATTTATTAAAACGTTCCTGTAAAAAATAAAAAGAAAAATAAGAATAAAAAGAGCGAGAAGAAAAGTAAAAAATTTCTTATTTTATTATTTTATTATTTTAATATGACTTTTAAGGAATTTTTTGAAAAACATAGAATAACATTTCAGCTTGTTTACGGCGTTGTTTTGATTATATTAATACCTTTGCTGATCGCTTTTAACACGGTTTTTATTATCAATAAATATAATAAAAGCCTGGACGTTGCCCTGCAAAAGCAGGCTTTAACCGTGGGCAGATCAATTTACTCTTTAATTAAAGACGACTTGGCTGATGACAATAAAATTCAGGAAAGCATTGAGTTGTTATCGCAAAAAAATTTGGAATTTCAAGATTTGACAGTGCTTAAGCCGGAGGGCGATAATTTTAAAATAATAGCTTCATCAAAAAAAGACAGCGTAGGAAAAATTTTAGGGTTTTATTATTACCACCAAGCGTGGATACAGCCGGATAATGACGGTTTGGCGACCGATTCATTGGCGCTGGCCACTACCGCTGAAGGCGAGAGATTAATTGATGGCTTTGCGCAAGAAGGCAGATTTTGGCTTGTGGCAATGCCGATGAGGGGCGCCGGCGGAGAAAAGCAAACGTTGTTAACAATGAAGCTTTCTTCAAAAATTATTGACGATTTGACCGGCGAGACCCGCAATGTTTCAATTTATTTTTTAGTTTTGACTGTTTTAATTGTTATTTTATTTTTAGCCGCCGCTGTCAGGTTGTGGGATTACGCGGTTTTATACAAGAAAATAAAAGAAGTGGACCAGATGAAGGATGAGTTTATTTCCATAGCTTCCCATGAATTAAGAACGCCTATCACGGGAATAAGAGGATATGTTTCCATGGTGATTGACGGCACCTTCGGCCAGATTAGCGATAAGTTGAAAGAAACAATGAACATAATTCAAAGCTCCTCGGACAGATTGGCGCATTTGGTTGACGATTTGCTGAATGTGAGCCGCATTGAACAGGATCGGCTTAAAGTGGATTTAAAGCCGCTGGAGGCGGGGCAGATTATCAAAGAAGTTACTTCTGAATTAAAGGTTCAGGCGGATCAAAAGAATTTAAAGCTGGAATATAAGCCGCATATTGAAAAATTGCCGCTGGTCAGCATAGATACAGAGCGGCTTAAGCAGGTGTTAATAAATTTGATCGGCAACGCGATTAAATATACTGAAAAAGGATTAGTGGAAATAATTACCGAGGAGAAAAATAATGGTAAAATACTGGAGATTAAAATAAAAGATACCGGGATCGGTATGTCAGCCAAGGAGCGCGAGAGATTGTTCCAGAAATTTTACCGCGCGCAGAACGATAAGACCAGAGCCGTTGTAGGCACTGGCTTGGGCCTTTGGATTACCAAGAAAATTGTTGAGTTGATGAGAGGCAAAATCATAGTTGATTCCATGGAAAATGTCGGCACGCAGATTACTTTGCAGTTTGCGGTTGTAAAAAATAAAAAATAGACAATAGACTTGTTGCGTAATATAAAAACAGCATTTTTGGATGCTGTTTTTTTGCGGCAGCGGCGAGGATCCTGAACGCGCGATTTTCCCGCAAAACCGCGGAACACTCCAGACTGCTTGTCTAACCATCGGTTCTGTTTTTTAAAAAAATTTCACTTTTTTCGCATTTCTTTATTTTTTGTTTAAAAATTTTTTTCAAATCAATAAATCAACCCCTTGCTTTTATTACGGTTCCTTTAAATTTTTCTCCGTTAAAATATTTTTCTAAATTTTTAGTATTTTTTCCTTCCGCGATTATTACTTCAAGGCCTTGCTCTTCGGCGTGCTTGGAGGCGATTGGATCAAAAGGAGCGTTTAATCCCGGATCCCACTTATTGCCGACGATTTTACGAAAATCCGGCCAGGTAATTTCTTTTATTTTTTTGGCTGTTTTATATTTTTTTGGATCCTTGTCATAAACATATTGTATGTTTGATAAATTTATAACTGTTTTCGCTCCTAGTCTTTCGGCTAATATCGTGGCGACATAATCCGTTGACCAGCCGGGCCGCCAGCCGGCCGCGACCATGATTTTTTCGTTTTTTTGAAAATGTTTGCGAATATCCGCTTTGGTGCGCGGATTTTTATTAATGCGCGAATGCGCGTATTTCCTGAATATGGTTTTGATCAAATGCGCGTTAAGCCGCGTGGAATGAATTCCAATCCAGTCTTTATCGTCATCGGTTAATTTTGTCACTTTGCTTGCGGCTGTCTGATAATCTCGCGCGGTATTGCCGCCGCCGGCAACGATTATAAATTTTTTATTCTTTTTTATTTCTTTAATAATCAATTCCCGGAAATTTTTTAAAAATTTCCAATCAATCCCGTTTTTGGGAACAATTAATGATCCGCCCAATGATATTACATAGTATTTGCTTTTTTGCATAGTTTGTTATATTAATTTTTTATTTTTCTAATTTTAAGTATAGCATAAATTTTAAAAGCCGTAATCTTGTCAAATAAAAAATGCCCGCAATTTTTAATGATTTTAAGGTTTTTATGAGTTAATCATAATTGGCCGCAGTAATTTTTTTGAAATAAAAAGGGTGACTTTGAATTTAATCTAATCACCCTAGGACGAAAAAGCTTTGGCTCTACGATTACGATAATAATTCTTCTGCGTCTCTAATCATTGCTGTTGCCACCGGCGATGCTCCGGCGCCAGGACCAACACAAAGATAGATGCCTCCGGATCCATCCTCGCCCTCAACCGTCAAAATGGCATTATTAACCCGTGTAGCTGAATTACACAAACGAGCAATCAAAGGGCTATCTGTTCTTTTAAATCCGCCGCTGATTACCCAATCTTCTATGCGATGAGTAAAAGCCGGGATGTTGTTATTTTTTTCTCTGAAATTTCTTTCTTTCTCGAAAGAAACGACGAATCTTCTATCCATCGCTTCTGTGATTGCCTGTCTAACCATTTCTTCCGTAAGAACAATTTTAATATCTTTCGCGCGGAGAATAGTTTTGGGACGAAAGCAAAGGTTAAATAGGATTGAAATTTTTTTGGTTACATCAGGACCAGCTTCGCATAGAATAATTTTAATTGGATCATTTTTGCCTGGTTCGGCATAACCAAGCATCCTCACCTCTTCAACGATATGCCCGAGAGGATTACCCATTCTCAAGTCGTCCCATATATAATTCATGGTGCTGTTCACGATGGCATGAACTTCGCGCATTCCGGAAAAGAATCTGCGTTTAAGAAAATGGATCATTCCTGATCCACCGCCGACGGTGGCGCTATAGCCAGTACTATTAAGAATCGGTTTAAGTTCGGCGAAATAATTAGAAAGCGCTCCCTTTTCGCAAGTAACAATCGGTATTTCTTTTTTTACCGCGGCAGAAATAAAATTTAATGCCGTTCTGCCATCATCGACTGTCGGTATAGCCAGAAAAATAATATCAATGTCGTGGCAATAATCAAGCCAATTTTCGCTTTTGTCTTTTGGAACATTGAGGTCGTTAACAAAAACATGCTCACTCGTAACAATAAGACTTACTATCCAATCGTTTTCTAAAAGCTTTTCGCGCAGTTTTTTTCCTATGTTTCCAAACCCTATTATTCCCGCTTTATTCATTTTTTATCCCTCCCTTTTTATAGTTATAAAATTTTCAAGGTGCGAAAACCGCTCCTTTTCTATTTAAATTGCAATTTCAAAACTTCATAAAACCCTATCACGCTACGCCATAAAAGTCAATAATTGTCCAAAAATCAAAAACAGAAATCCGTGAGGATTTCTGTAAGCCACTTAATCAAAAATATTAATAACTGCCCGAAGAGTATGAAATTTAATACTAAATTCTACCCTTATTATATCAAATTTAATATTTTTGTCAAATTTTTACTCCCCGCCCATCGCGTCTTTCAACAGCTTGCTTTGCCAGTCAAACGCTTCCTGGGCGCTGATTCGCGCTTTTTTCATTAAAACAATCTCCTGCGACAGCAAACGCAAAAGGTGAAGATGCAATAGATCTTGTTTTTTGTATAATTTTTGGTAGACAGGATGGTCTTGATTAATATAGACCGCGTTGCCTTCGCGCGCCACTTCCGGCCCTTGCTCGCCCAAGCTTACAATCCCGCAGGAAATGCCCAGCTTCTTTATCCTTATCCGCTTCAGGGCCAGCGGCTTAACATCTATCTTTTTTTCCTCCGGCTTTTCTTTATTTTTGCCGGAATTTTCAGAAGACGGTTCTGGCGAATCGCCAGCAATACTCCCATCTCCCGCGCCAGCGGGGGAGGGGCTGGGGGCGGGGGAAAAGTCCGCGCTTGCCGCGGATATATTTTTTCGGCCCTCTTTTTTCAAACGGGTTACAGCCCTGCCCTGCGGAACAAAATCAGGATTAAGCATTAGAGCGCTTCTTACCTGCTCCATGATCCGCTGGAGTTCTTTGGTGATTTTTTTAATATTTTTAACATCTTTCTGCTTTTTTATATCGCGCAAGACTTTTTCCAATTCAGCCCGCATCACGTTTTGAAACAATTTATATTCCGGGCTGTCGGTTATAAAATCATTGCGCGCGGAAATTAACGGCAGAAAATCAGCATTTACGCTTCCGGTAATCCGCGGGGTTCCTTGGTGGTATTTTTTATCTAATCCGAACAGCTCCCGCTTGATAAAAACCTGCTTAACCCGGCATTCAATTCCCGGAACAACAACATCCCGCGAATTCAGCGCTACCACTATTTCGCCTTCAATTATCCCATGCATTGTTTTTATTTTAATTGGAATAATCCTGCCTGTCACGGTTTTGGCGGTAATTTTTTTATTGTTTAAAAAAACGCTGAACTTTTTGGCGCGCAAAGGAACAGACTGCCGCAAATATTTTTCCGCTTCAGCCAAGCTGATTTTTTTCTTGAGTTTTTTTAAAATTACTTTAGTGCCTTCTCTGTCTAATGGGCTTATTTTTTCTTTTTGAATCGGCAGGTCCCAATCGCTGGATTTGCGCCAGTCAGCGCGGTCAAATACAACTGAATATTTATATTTTCCTTTTACGCTTTGGACAATAAACTGCTCTGCCAGAGACAGGGCGGAGAATTTGCCGATTCCAAACTGGCCGATCCGCTTGCGCCCAAAGCGGGGTGAAACATTTTTTGTCTTTTTTTCTTCCGAGCCGACCGTAAAAAACTGCTCCAAGCCCTTTTCATTCATGCCGCTGCCATTGTCTTCCACTGTGATGCTGTCTTTGCCGATCATAACATAAACATCCGTTGCGTCAGCGTCATAACCGTTGCTTACAAGCTCGCGCACAAACTCAATGCTTTCTCGGTACATTCTTTCGCCCAAAGTTAAAAGATGGCTTTTGTCCACAGTAACTTTAATTTTTGATGATTTGCCAAACATATTTTTGTGCAGGTGGCGGGACTCGAACCCGCACAGATTGCTCCACTTGGTCCTAAGCCAAGCGTGTATACCAATTTCACCACACCTGCGTTACCTTGTATTTTTATATTATTTACGCAAGATTGTCAATTTAATTTTATTAT
>VMTK01000060.1 GCA_013791585.1 Candidatus Falkowiibacteriota bacterium | reverse complement strand
CCCTGACAGCAGGGGGATTTCACGTGTTTTTTAGACATACACATGAATTTTCCCATAAAACTACTATTTTGTCTTTAGTGTTAGATAAAATTTTAATAAATTTTCCACCAAATTAAGTTACTTATACCCCATATAGCAATGCTTGCGGGAATGTTTTAAAAAATAAAAATAATAATATTTAATAATCTGTCTTTCAAGCTCGTAAATCCTATCTAATCTATTCTGTAAAAATTTCCGGATTAATCGACAACTCTAACGCAAAATCAACTGTCTGATCATCTCCGCCGCCTGAAGATGATTTGCCGCCGCCGACATTTACGTACGAAACATTATTGTTAGCGCGCATCGCCTTGATTTGCTGGGCGATTGTCCAAAAATCCTTGGTCTTGGCGGTTAAAGAATAATTGCCGCTTGTATCGCCCGCGAAGCCGTCGTAAAAAACATTTTCTAACGTATAATTTTCTAAAAAATTAAAAAAATTAGTCCAATAAATATGGCTGTCAAGAAGCTGCGCGGCAAATTTCAGTTTTTTTTGAAAAAATAAAATATTTTTTACCGTCATTTCCAATTCTTTTATCTGCTGATCCGCTGTGTTTATTTTGCCGACAATGTCTTGATTTTGATAATTCATTTTCTTTTCCCAAGAAAACAAAAATCCATAAATAACCGCTATGATAAAACATGGCAAAACGCAAGCGATTATCAAGCTTATTGCGCCTTTTTGCCAATCAAAAAACGAAACGATTTCATTTTTTATTAAATTAGTTTCTAAAATATTGGGGTTTTCCCATTCTTGCTCTTCTTGTTTTTGTTTAGTTTGCTTTTTAATTGTTTTGGCTGCTTTGGCGGTTTTGGCTGCTTTGGCGGTTTTGGCTGCTTTGGGGCTATTTCCCGCTTTGTTAAAATCAGCTTTTTTTTCTAATACTGGCTGGCGCGCGCTTTCTTTTTTTTGTTGCTTGACGGCAAAAAGCCGGTCCCTGGCTGAATTCAGCGCTTGCTTGCGCGAAACATTGAAACCGGACAGCATTTTTTTATCCTTAGCTTCAAGCTTATTCTTTTTAAAAAAAGAAAGCCAGCCAAGCGGCTTGCCGGCTGCTTGCTCTTCGTTAATGCCAATATTAGCCGGCTTTGACCACTCTATCTTTTCCGTATTTTTCCTGCCTTCAGCTTTGCGGCCGCCGTCTTTTTTGTTTGATAAAAAATTAATCTCCTCCATATTATTTTATATAATGCGAACTATTATAATTAAAAATTACGCGTTTGAATAAAAATAATGATTATCTTGACTTAAACGCAAATATGAAAATACAAAAATATAAAAACATCTTTAAACATCAAAAAATATTTTATTTTTATATTTTCATATTCTTGTATTTTAGCATGCGGGAAAAATAAATTTTGTTAATTACCAAATAACGCAAACATGTAATTCCTAATAATATTGTGTTTTAATTTGGATAATTAATTTGCATAATTCGTAATTCGCGGATTCGCATTATTCTATTCTATCTCTCTCATGGCCAGGCCAACGGCGATTGACATGCGCGGGCCTATTTCGTCCAGCAGCGGCTTTAAATCCAGCGGGCAAGAAACCCTGGACCATGGATTTCCGACTATGACATTAATGTCCAAAATTTTAGACAAATAATTTGATAAATTCGTCAATAAAGCCGCCCCGCCGGACAAAATAATCTTTTCCACAGATCCGTTCTTCTTTTCTTGAAATAAATTCAATGTATATTTAATTTCATTGATAATCGGCGATATTGTCCCGATAATAGTCTGCGGTATTATGTCTTGCTGAGAGTCCATTGAGCTTATTCCCATATCGTATTTAAACTGCTCCGCCCTTTCCAGCCCTATGTTCAGATTGCTGCTTATTGACTTGGTGATTGTCAAGCCGCCGATGTCAATGCTCCTGGTCAATATGGGTATGCTCTTATTGACAATGGAAATGTCAGTGGTGTTGGCGCCGATTTCCACAATCATTACCGCGGATTTATCATTCCCCAGCAAAGACCTGATCAAAGAAAAAGTTTCAGTTTCCAAACTTAACAAATTAATTCGCGCCTGCTTAAAAATTTCAATGTATTTTTTAACCAAAAGTTTTGGAGCGCCTGTCAAAAGCACTTTCATGTTTTGCGCCGCGCTTTTGCCGGCTGGTTTTTCTTCTTCATCTTCTTGAATTTTTCTCCAATCCAAAATTATATCCTCAAGAGGAAGCGGTATGACTTTCTTCGCTTCCCATTGCACTGCCGACGCTATGTCCTTCTTGTTCACTCCGGCCAAGTTGATGATTGAAGAAAACACTGAAAAAGTAGGCAAAGCGGCAACCGCGCTTTTGCTTATGGTCCCTGCTTTTTGGCAAATCTTATTGATTATATCAGCGGCTTGCATAGGATCTGACTGCGGAGAAATTTGCAATTCCTCGCTAAAGCCGTAAGTTAACAGCTTTACTTTGCCTGCTTCTTTTTTTAATTCAACAATTTTAACACTGGATGTCCCGACATCAATGCCTAAATAGCTTTTGCTTGGAAACAATAAACCCATATTAGTTGATTAGCGGTTAGTTCATTAGTTGATTAGGAATCCTTGCTTTGTCTTTGCTCTTTACTATTCATTAAATGAATAGTTATGTCCTTAGCCCTAATCCCTAAGCAACTAAGCCCTAACGCGCGCCTTTGCATTATTATTGTTTATATTATATAATAATATTAACAAAACAGCAAAAAAATATTCAAATTATTTTATTCGCATAATTCGCAATTCGTAGTATTCGTCCCGCAATTCTGCGGGACGGATTCGCATTATTTTAAATTATAACATAAAAATATATTTTAAACAAAATGTTTTCGCGCAACGCATAACTCGTAACGCGTAACGCAAAATATTTAATGCTTAAATTATAACGTTGTCTGCTTCTGCGCGTTATGCGCCTGCCCCGTTTTGCGGAGCATTCGCGGGGTTATGCGTTCCACGTTATGCGACACAAATGAACTTTTTTATCAAATACAAAAAAATTATTTTAGCGGCAAGCTTTGTTTTAATCGTTTTTTTGCTGGGCTATTTTTTATATATAATGTTTTTTAAGCCGGCGGCGCCTGCGCCGATAACCACGGAAGAAGAAGCCGGCGGCGCGGCGGCGGAATTGCCCATAGCTTCTGTCGGCACAGGGCAAATAATTGAATCCGCTCCGGGCGCGGGATTGCCCGCGGAAAAAATAACCGCCCCTGCCGCCAGCAAAACAGCTAAAGGCGGGTTAACTCAAGTGGAACAGCTTAATGACGCGCCCGGCCTTTACGCTACTCTGTCCGGCAGCGGCTCCGGCTTGCAATATTACAATAAAAGCGACGGAAAATTTTATAAAGTGGATAATGGCGGCAAGATTATCGCTTTATCGGATAAAGTTTTTTTTCAAGTGGAAAGCGCTGTTTGGTCTCCTGACAAAAATAAAGCGATTCTGGAATATCCTGACGGGGCGAATATCCTTTATGATTTTAACAATAACCGGCAGACAACTCTGCCTGCCCATTGGAAAGATTTTAATTTCTCGCCCAGCGGCCAGCAAATCGTAATGAAAAGCATGGGGCTTGATCCCGACAACAGATGGCTGGCGATTTCCAATGCTGACGGCTCAAAAACTCGGCGCGTTGAAGCGCTGGGCGGCAAAGACGATACTGTCTACTCTTCATGGTCGCCGAACAACCAATCAATAGCTATGTACACCGAGGGCATTGATTTTGACCGCCAAGAAGTGTTTTTGGTCGGCTTGAATAATGAAAATTTCAAATCAATGGTAATAGAAGGCCGCGGCTTCCAATCAAAATGGTCGCCAAAAGGAGATAAATTGCTTTATAGCGTTTATTCAAGCGCCAACAATTTAAAGCCGATGCTGTGGATAGCCAATGCCCAAGGCGAAAGCATCGGCGCCGGCAGAAAAAGCTTTGGGGTTGAAACATGGGCTGACAAATGCGCTTTTGCCGATAGCATAAATGTATACTGCGCCGTGCCGGAAAAACTGGAAGAAGGCGCCGGCTTGTTTCCTGAAATGGCGAAAAACACCAAAGACAATTTATATAAAATTGACGCCCAGACCGGCTTGAAAAAATTAGTGGCTGTTCCGGACGGAAGCTATAATATGTCCAACATAATAATTTCCGACAATGGTAAATATTTATATTTTACGGACGCGACTAGTGGACGGCTGTATAAGATTGATTTGAAGTGAGCGGCAAGCAATAAAATTTAACCATTTACAAATGACAGGATAAATTATTAAATTATTTTTTATAAATTTATTATGAGCAGCTTATTAACTATTAAACAAGCAAGCCAATTCGCTAGCCAATGCTTAAATAAAAACATCACAACTTCAAATATTTCTTATTTAATTCAATATGGCAGAGTTAAAAAAATTAACGAAAATGGAAATACGCAAATCGTCAAACAAGATCTTGTTAAATATTATAATGCTTATCAGTCAGCAAGAAAAATAACATGGAAAAAACAGCTTGGAAATGATTTGAATTGGGCTTTGTCTTTTGAACAATATAAAGAAGCGGAAACAACCAAGCATGTTCATCGTTTGCATCCATATAAGGGAAAATTCATTCCTCAATTAGTAGAATATTTTTTAGACAACCATACAGACAATTTTAAAAAAGAAATTTATTTTAAAAAAGAAGATATTGTTTTAGATCCTTTTTGCGGAAGCGGAACAATGTTAGTACAGGCTAGTGAATTGGGAATGCATGCTATTGGAATTGATATCTCGGCTTTTAACGCATTTATTAGCAATATAAAAATTGAAAAACATAATTTTTCTGAGTTAAGAAACGAACTGCAAAAAATTACAAATTCTTTAATAAAATTTGTCATCGATTTAAGAATAACCACTTTTGAAAACGAACTTTTAGAGGAACTTAAAAAATTTAACAACAAATATTTTCCAGTACCTGAATACAAATATAAAGCGCAACGAGGAATTATTAATGAAGTAAAATACGGGATAGAAAAAGAAAAGGAGTTTTTAAAAGTTTATCAGAGTTTAATTAAAAAATACAATATTAAATTAAAACAAAATAAAACTGATAATTTTATTGATAAATGGTATTTTCAAAGCACTAGAGAAGAAATTGATTTTGCCTTTAGCTTAATTAAAAAAATCAAAAATATCGAAATTAAAAAAGTTGCCGGCATTATTTTAAGCCGCACTATTCGTTCTTGTCGCGCGACAACTCATGCTGATTTGGCGACACTGAAGGAACCTATTTTTACGACTTACTATTGTTCAAAGCACGGAAAAATTTGCAAGCCGCTTTTTTCAATTTTAAGCTGGTGGAGAAGATACTCAATAGACACGGTAAATCGCTTACAGCAATTTGACAGACTGCGAACGGAAACACATCAAATATGCCTTGCTGGCGATTCAAAAAATATTGATATTTTTAAATCTTTGGAAAAAAGAAATCCTTCTTTAACTAAATTAATGAAAAGCAAAAAAATAAAAGGAATTTTTTCTTCTCCGCCATATGTTGGTTTAATCAACTATCATGAACAGCACGCTTACGCGTATGATTTGCTTGGCTTTAAGCGTCAAGACAATTTAGAAATAGGTCCACTCTTCCGTGGACAAGGGAAAGAAGCAAGGCAGTCATATATTCAAGGAGTTTCCGATGTTCTAAATAATTGTAAAAAGTTTTTGGCGGATGATTTTAATATTTTTTTGGTAGCAAATGATAAATGGAATATGTATCCTGAGATTGCTGAACGATCTGGAATGAAAATTGTTAATCGTTTCAAGCGTCCGGTTTTAAACAGAACAGAGAAAGATAAAGGAGCTTATTGCGAAGAAATTTTTTATTTAAAAAATTTAATCTAAAAAATTATGCTTTCCCAATCTCAAAAATCAACAATCAAGCAAACAATAAAAACTGCACTACGGAATAAATTTGCGAATTATAATCCAGAACCGGCAGTAATGCCATTTCATACGCGACTTTTAGGCAAAGACAGAATGGCGCTTTTTTCTTTTATCCATTCCCTTAATACCAATTTTGGCACCAGTATTTTTGAGCCAGTCGCGCTTACTTTGGCAAAGCTAAAATTCAAAGAAGCAAAATCTCAAGAAGTTGCTGGCGAATATATCAGCGAAGCAGCGCAATTTGAGATTCAAAAAATAATGGATAATTTAACTGCTGCCAACATAAAACCTGATAAACAGAAAGAAATTGAAATAATTAGAAGAGTTTGCCAAAAAGGGAAAATGCAAAAAGTAAAATTAACAAAAATTGATGTTTATTTAGAGAATAAAAGCAATGAATTATTTTTATTCGACATTAAAACAGCCAAGCCAAACAAAGGAGGGTTTAAAGAATTTAAACGAACTTTATTAGAATGGGTGGCTGTTATTTTAGCAGAAAATCCAAAGGCAAAAATAAATACACTAATTGCTATTCCATATAATCCATACGAGCCGAAACCATACAGCCGATGGACAATGGCCGGAATGTTAGATTTAAAAAACGAATTAAAAGTAGCTGAAGAATTTTGGGATTTTTTAGGAGAAGAAAAAACTTATGAAGGGCTGTTAGACTGTTTTGAAAAAGTTGGGATAGAATTAAGGAAAGAGATTGATGAATATTTTACAAAATACAATAAATAAATATAACAACAATCCTTATAATTACCCAGTGGGCAACAAACTTTAAACTAAAATCTAATCATAAAAAAGTTTTATGAAATTTCTAAAATATTTTCCAAAAAATTCTGAGGGGTTGTATATAATTTATGAACTATATTCTTTTGATAATCTTTTTATGCTATTACTGAAAAATAATTTTACCCATGAAGAAGCTATAAATTTTGTTATTACCGCTTGTTCGCTTAGCGGACTGATTTTTCAAGAAAGAATTCACAATCACGACTACTTAAATCTCTCTGCTAATGACGCATTGTCTCCGCAAGATGCGTCAATTAAATCAAAATTAATCTTTGACATTCTGCAATGTATTAAAGTTAATAATTATGCCTAAAATTACAAAACAGCCAAATTTCCCGACAAAACTATTTGTTGTTGCCTCTCTGGCAGCTTTTGTTTTGTTCGCGGTTATATTGTTTTTAATAAAAATAAATTTGACAGCGGAAAAGCGGCTTGTTAACGCGCCGCTTTCTAATTCAAGCGACAAATATTATTTTAATGAAAATTATAAAAACCAAGACCCTTTTATAACCAAAGTGCCGTCGCTCAAAGATATGCTGGCCGGCCCGATTGTCAGCCAAGCCGATCCTGCGCTTGGTTTGGATAACGCCCCAATCACAATTGTAGAATTTTCTGATTATGAATGCGGATTCTGCCAAGAGCAAGAACAAACATTAAAACAAATGATTGAAAAATATAATGATAAAATAAAATTGGTTTGGAAAGACTACCCGGAAAGAGATGAAAATTCAATATCTTTTCAAGCCGCCGTATCCGCCAGATGCGCCCAGGAACAAAATCAATTCTGGCTTTATCATGATTTGCTTTATGAAAATAGCGATAACCTAAATAAAGAAAAATTCTTGGAACTGGCAGGTGATCTTAATTTAGATATAAATCAATTTAATGAATGCTTGATAGGCGAGGATTCAAAAAATTTGATAAGAGACAATATTGAAGAAGCCAACGCCCTTAACATCAGCGGCATACCTTTTATTTTTGTTAATGACCAGGAGGTTATGGGGGAAATTAGCTTGGAAGAATTGGAGAGAATAGTAAATATAGAACTTGATAGCATAAAAAATTAAAAAATTATTTAGTTAACGAGTTAAAGAATTAACGAGTTGATTAAATTTAAAACAATAACCCGTTAACTCGTTAACCCGTTAATTGAATAACTAAAAAATTAATGTCTAAAATACAATCTATCTACGCCTGCTCAAAATGCGGCGCCCAATCTCTGAAATGGAGCGGGCGCTGTTTGGAATGCGGCGCTTGGGGCACGCTCCAAATGCAGACAGTGGACAGAAATGAATTGAATGAAAAAAACATGAATATATCCCCGGCCGAAACAATTGATTTGAAAAATATTAAAAACCAAGATTTGAACAGGATAAAAACCAATATATCCGAGATTGACCGCGTCTTGGGAGGCGGCATCGTGCCGGGATCGTTAATACTTTTGGGCGGCGAGCCGGGAATAGGCAAATCAACAATAGTGGCGCAAATATTATCCGGAATAAATCAAGCGGAACAGGCGTTTTATGTGAGTGGCGAAGAATCGGCCAGCCAAATAAAAAATCGGCTGGAAAGATTAAAATGCGGCTTTGATAAGCTTAAATTTATCAGCGAAACTAATATAGAAAAAGTTTTGGCGGCAATCAGCAAAGAAAAACCGCCGGTGGTGATAATTGACTCAATACAAACTGTTTATACTTCCTGCGCGGACAGCGAAGCCGGCAGTATTAGTCAAATCAGAGCCTGTGCGGTAAAACTCTTGGAAATCGCCAAGCAAAACGATATCGCGGTAATTTTGATAGGGCATATTACAAAAGACGGCAGCATAGCCGGGCCGAAATCGCTTGAGCATATTGTTGACACGGTAATGTATTTGGAAACGGAAACCACGCATGACTACCGCATCCTGCGCGCCGTAAAAAACCGCTTTGGATCAATAAATGAAATCGGAATATTTGAAATGACTTCTTTCGGCTTCAAGGAAATCGCGAATCCGTCAACAGTTTTTATTGATTCAGCCGCCCAAAAAATATCCGGCTCGGTTATCAGCTGCGTTATGGAAGGCACTCGCCCTTTTTTAGTGGAAATACAATCCTTGGCAACCAAAACCGTATTCGGCTATCCACAGCGCAAAGCTTCCGGCTTTGACTTGAATCGCCTGCAAATTCTGACTGCTGTTTTAACCAAAAAAACCAAAGTCAATTTAACCAGCCAAGATGTTATTATCAATATTGTCGGGGGGATGAAAATAAATGATCCGGCTCTGGATCTGGCTGTCTGCCTTGCAATTGCCTCTTCTCTTTTGAATCAAGTTATTGACAGAAAAACAGTTGTCTTGGGAGAAGTGGGGTTGGGCGGCGAGGTTCGCAATATTTCCAAACTGGAACAAAGATTAACAGAAGCGGAAAAGCTGGGATTCACCAAAGCCATTGTCCCGGACTGCGAGGTTAAAACGAAAAAAATAAATCTAACTAGAATAAAAAATTTAGAAGAAATAGTAGAGTACATAAAAAATTAATCATATAAATCTTATTAATCCCTGCTGAAAAAATAGCAGGGATTTATATGATTAATAAGATAAATGAAAATTATTCGCCAATCTTTCTACAACCGCCCAACTTTGCAAGTAGCCCAAGACCTCTTGGGCTGTTTTTTGATTAGAAAACACAATCTCCCTCTCCTTGCGAAGGAGAGGGCTGGGGTGAGGTATAAAATCGTTGAAACCGAGGCCTATAACGGCCCGCGTGATTTAGCCAGCCACGCCAGCCGCGGCCGCACGCATAGAAATGAAGCTATGTTCGGCCAGCCAGGGACAATTTATGTCTACTTTACTTATGGCATGCATTACATGCTGAACATCGTCACAGAAAAAGAAAACTACCCCGCCGCAGTTCTAATTCGCGCCGTAGAACCCATCGCGCGTAACGCAAAACGCATAACCCCGCAAATGCTCCGCAAAACGGGGCAGGCGCATAACGCCGCTAAAACTAACGGGCCCGCAAAGCTGACTAAGCATTTACAAATCAATAAATCTTTCAACCAGCTGCCGATTTACACAAAAAAACACGGCCTCTGGATTGAAAACCGCGATGAAAATTTGAAGCCAAGCCAAATTGTAAAAACAACCCGCATCGGCGTTGACTATGCCGGAAAATACAAAGACAAAAAATGGCGCTTCTATATTAAAGACAATAAATTTATTTCCAGAAAATAAAAAGGGCTAACTTCAAGTTCATCACATTTGATGAATCGTTGTTAGCCCCGACAAAGGGAAGAGAGCGATGAAAAAATTTCTTTTTCATCTTTATGCAAACCGGTAAGATAACTAGCCGTGTAGGTGTGGCCAATTATACTATACTGGAATTACATCTTATTAATAAGCAAACAAAATCCCTACACTTTTTTCAAGGACTAAGTTCCTGACTTTGCTTGGTCATCAATTTTGACAGTTTAATCTGCTTTCCGAATATTTCCTCAGAGATGTCCAACACCTCTGTTAATTTATATTCAGCATTTTCTACTGGTTGCAATAGAAGCATATTCGCTTGATCAACAAGGTATTTTTGAAAATCTCTGCCAAGAGAAAAAACTGTTGGACGAGGCAATCCTGCGACTTCAAGCTTTTTAAAAACTATTGCTGTAACACACTCATAATGCATCACTCCTTTGCTTGTTTTAACCTGTGGAGCAGATGGCGCAACAATCCTGGAACAGTACGGATTGGCGCATACTACTTTTGAAGATTTGGTTTGAAACGTCTTTCTGCCATTATAATTTCTTTTTTTTCTTGCTTTCTTGTAAACTGTTTTAATTGCACCAGCAGCCATAATTTTCTCCTTTCAAATTTAAGAACTTCAATTTATTTACCTTGCCGAATTTATTTTAGAATCTGCCCTCCTTTCTTTTTTTACCTTATTTTATTTTAAAACAACTAACTTTTCTTTAACAAAACATTAGCATACAAGCGCTATTCTGTCAAATCTCCGAAAAGAAACCAAGTTTCTTATTTTTCTTTTTATTCTAAATGCGCGCTGTTTTCCAATTGTCCTAATTTATTTTTTAACTCTGGCCAATCTTTCAAATTAGCATCTTTATTGATTAACTTAATTGCTTCATCCCGCGCCTGTTTCATTAATTGATAATCAAAAAGAGAAGCGACTTTCAGCTCGGGAAAGCCTTTTTGCGCCGTGCCGTAGACCTCGCCCGGACCCCTGAATTTCAAATCGGTTTTAGCCAGCTCAAAACCGTCATAACAATTGGTAAGCGCCTGCAAGCGCTTAATGCTTCTGTCCGCCTCGCTGTCGGAAAATAAAAAGCAATATGACTGATGATCGCTTCTGCCTACGCGGCCGCGGAACTGGTGCAACTGCGCCAAACCGAATCGGTCAGCGCCTTCAATCATCATAATAGTTGCGTTTGGAACATCAATGCCAACTTCAACAACAGAAGTTGAAACCAATATTTTAATTTTATTATCCAAAAATTCTTGCATAATCTTTTCTTTTTCTGCCGATTTCATCCGACCATGCAAAAAACCAATTTGCAAATCAGGAAAAATATTTTCATTCAATTTTTTAAATTCTTCTTTTACCGATCTCACTCCCAGCTTGTCCGAAAAATCTATCAACGGACAGATTACAAAAACTTGGCGGCCGCTTTCTATCTGCTTGCGGATAAACTTGTAGCCATCCTGTCTTTTATTTTCCGGCACGACAAAAGTCTGAATTTTTTTTCGCCCCTTTGGCATTTCATCAATAATGGACAAATCCAGATCCCCGTAAAGCGCCAAAGCCAAACTGCGCGGAATCGGCGTGGCTGTCATAGATAAAAAATGAGGAATTATATTTTTGTCGCCTGATTTTAAAATTAACGCTTTTCTTTGCTCCACGCCAAAACGATGCTGTTCATCTATAACAGCCAAAGCTAAATTTTTAAACTCAACTTTTTCTTGTATCAAAGCATGCGTCCCAATAATTATTTGGGAATTATGAATAATGAATAATGAATTATGAATTTTTTTATTCTTTTTTGCGCTAAATTCCTGATTCATTATTCCTAATTCATTATTCAACTTTTTAATGCTTCTTGTTACTATTCCGATTTTTATGTCAAAACCTTTTAGCAATTTGCACACGCTATTAAAATGCTGTTGAGCCAAAATTTCCGTTGGAACCATTAAAACCGCCTGTTTTTTATTTAAAGCGATATTCAGCATTGCCATAACCGCGACAACTGTTTTGCCGCTGCCCACATCCCCTTCCAGCAACCTAGACATCGGCTTATTTTTTGAAATATCCTGTAAAATCTCCCAAGCGGCTTTGCGCTGGGCATTGGTTAATTGAAAAGGCAGGCCGCCAACAAACTTTTTGATTTCTTTTTCACGAAAAGGCGATTCAGCGGAGACACAAGATTTTGCGTCTCTGCGAATTAGCTGGGACTGGAGCTGGATTAAAAAAAGCTCGTCAAAAGCGATTCTTTCGCGAGCTTCTTTGATGTCATTATTATTTTTAGGAAAATGAATTTTAGCCAGCGCCTTGCCCAGATCAAGCAGCTTAAGCCGTGTTTTTATTTCTTCAGGCAGCCAATCTTCTGTCGCGTTTGCCAAGCCGATAATTTGCTTGATAAAAAATCTGATTTGTTTTTGCGTAATGCCCTGGGTTAAATGATAATTCGGCACCAGCCCTTGCGTATGAATAGCACTCCCTCTCCTTGACAAGGAGAGATCCTGCCCCGCACTTGATGCGGGGGCTGGGGTGAGATATATTTTTTCATAACTAGGCGACTGCATCATCAGCCCGGTATAATCGTTTTCAACTTTGCCGGACAAAGACACATTATCTCCTGTTCTCAAGCCGCGGGCGATAAACGGCTGGTTAAACCACACCGCCCTGATTGTTTCGCTTCCGTCATTAATCAGCGCCTCGGTAATATTCATTCTCTTGCGCGGGCTGCGCTTGTTTTGGATCAGCTCAATCTGCCCGACAATATTAACTCTGCTTCCGGCAACGGCCTTGCTGATAGGAGTTGTCTGGCTGAAATCGTCATAGCGAAACGGGAAATAAAAAAGCAAATCACGAACTGTTTTTATTCCCAGCTTATCCAGCTTCTTGGACATAGCAACTCCGGCGCCGCTTAATTTTTCTATATCGCTATCAAGTGTAATCATGATTATATTTTAACACAAAAACCCCCTGCTTAAAATAAGCAAGGGGTTTATTAATGCTTGCCACCTCGTGCTGGAACTGTGGTTGATCAAAACCTGTAAGGATATTTTTGACTATTTTTATTTAACGTTTCGATAATCTTCGTGCACATTTTAAAATACTGGTAAGCATTCAAAGCCAAGAGATTTGCTTAAATACAAATGGTTGTCTTCGCTACTTAAAGTCGCCTTTAACTCACTTATTTGTGCACGACATAAAACACTAAAATTAACTATATCTGCAAGTTTTCCTTTATTGTTATAGATTCCTATCTCATAAGAAATTGTTACTCCATAAGTATCAGCTATACTTATTTGAGCTGTCTCAATTTTTTCACCTTTTTCATTGTAAAATTCAATATTTTGTTTTTCTTCAGAAGAAGTCAAAGACAAAGGATTTATTTTTGTAAATGGAGTGATATTAATTGCAAAAATAAAGCCTGAGTCGCCATTGGCTGGAATCGAATACTTTTTATCAAAAAAATCTCCTTTTTCTTTTACTATAAAAGGATTTTGAAAAATTTCTTCATAATTTTCAATTTTTGAAAATATTTGGGAATCACTAGAATTTCTAAGTTTTATGCTCACTAACATTTTATCAATATTTCTAGTATCTGCTTCTAAAATTAAGTTATCTTGCCAACTTTTTCTGTGAATTATAGAGCTGTTTTCATCTTGGAGCTCATATTGCACATCAGTTATTGATACCTGAGGATTATTTTTTAAAGACACGGGAAAAAATCCAGTAAATTGTCCTAAAAAAATTAAACCAACAACAACGCTCACAATTGCTCCAACTATAAAAATTGTATTTTTAGCTTTTTTAATGATTTTTACTGTAGCATGTTTATTATTCATATTTTAGACTTCCTCATGCCAACACGGTGTTGCGGAAGGGCAGATATTTTTACACAGGTTAAATTTAATAACTTTTTTACTTTTATTTCCCCGATTTTCTTCTATTGCATTCTTTACATAACATCTGGCAATTTTTGTCTGTTGTTTTTCCGCCCTCGTGCCAAGGTTTTATATGATCGGCCTCCATTTCTTCAATTTCAAAATGTTCTTTGCATTTTTTGCAAACGCCTTTTTGTTTTTCGTAAGCCTCTCTTTTCTGTTTTTCTGTAAATGCTCTGATGTTTAAAAATTTTTCATTTCTAGTCAAAGCATACGGATAAATTCCGGATTTTTTAGTTACATCTTCATCCTGCATCAATTCTGTTATTTCTTTTTCCAGTTTCTTTGAATCTATTTTTTTATTTTTAAATTCGTTATATAAAGGTCCAAATTCCACACCCCTCATCTCTTTCCGATAGTTTGAAAAAACTACTTTCACCCAACTGATGACATTCTGAAAATAAAGCCATAATTCGTTTGCATTCGGCTCGTGCTGATACTTAGACATATAATCTTCTATCTTGCCGTTGCTTATCCACCTGATTACGGTTTCTAAATATTCCTGCCGTATTGCCGCGCCTTTTAAATAATCGCTTGCTATGCCATAAGCGGGACATCCTGATTTGCTAAAATATCTTTTTGCGTCAGTCAGCCAAGTTCCGGTATAAATAGCGTTTCTCAATTCCTGATCTGTTAACTTTTCTCCCGCTATATTTATAATTTTAAACCAGTCCATTTTTTCTTTGTCGTTTCCCTCGCAAAAATAAATCATCAATTTGTAATTTAAAATTTGCTCTTTATCCGTATCCGTAAGATTATGAAAATATAAATTATTTAAAGAAAATTTCCCGTCTATGTATTCGCAAAAACTGATGGTTCTCTGCTGTCCGTCCATCACCTCAAAAGTTCCGTCTTCGCTTTTTACCCAATACATCACATTCAAAGGAAAATTCTTTTTAACGGTTTCAATTACGGCATTTCTTTTGTCGTCTTTATAAATAAATTCGCGCTGGTATTTCGGGCGGATATTTAATTTTCCGCCATAGCCGACAACACCTTCTTCGTCGCTGTTTTTATACCCGTTCGCGACTTCTTTAATTGTAATTTCTTTAAGTTCAATTTTCATAAATTTATTTTTTATTATTTTAACAACTGCGTAATTAAAGCTATTAACTGTTCTTTTTCTTTTGGATCGCTTTCGGCAACCAGCAGCGATAAAGCGGTTAAAGCGTTATCATTGATTTTCTTTTCTCCGCTATCGCGATAAAGATAGCTGCTCTTATCTAAAAAATAAACAAACAAAAACGAAGCAATCCGTTTATTGCCATCAAAAAAAGGATGGTCTTTTATGGTGAGATAAAGCAGATGCGCCGCCTTGTCTTCAATAAATTGATATAATTCTTTTCTCGCAAATGTCTGATAAAGTCCCTTTATAATTCCTTCAAACTCCCTGCCTCGTTCCCGTCCAAATAAACCGCCGGCTTCTTTTTTCGCTATTAATTGTTTTTTGACCGCGATAATTATCTTTGCGCAATTTTTATATTCCAAAACACATTCCGACTTTTTGCCTTTTTCGCTTTTTAATCCGCTCCTATCATATTGTTCCAGTAAAGATAAAGTTCCGGAGTAATCAGATAGCAAATTTAAAATCTCCGTTTCTTGCCCTTTTAGCAATTCTTTTTTTGACTGCTTTTGTAAAAAAGCAATCGTCTCTTGCAACTGATCAAATTTATTTTTTGCTTCCAGTAATCTTTTTTCATTTATGGCGTATCCCTGTAATAAATATCTCTTTAAAATTTTAGTCGCCCAAATCCTAAATCGCGTGGCTCTTTGAGAATTAACGCGATAACCAACCGAAATAATCATATCAAGATTATAGAGATTTATCTTGCGGATTTTTCCATCCGCGGCAATCTGTTCCATTTTGGAACAGGTTGATTTTTCGTCCAGTTCTTCGGTTTTATAAATATTATTGATATGCTTAACCACTGCCGGCCTATTAACGCCAAAAATTAAGGCCATTTTGCGGGCGTCCAGCCAAACAGTTTCATCTTCTAAGCACACTTTCAACTCAACTTCGCCTTTGGCCGGCTTATAAATAATAATTTTACCCTTATTGAATTTTTCTTGTTTCTTTTTCGGCATAATTTGTTATTTTATTCAGTATGCTGGAATTTCCGGCATGTTGAATTTTATTTTGAACAACTAAATAATCCTTAGCGGCTGGTTTTTAAAATACCGATTATTTGAACTATCCGGAAATTCCGGATAGCTGTTTTTGCCCCGCCGCCTTAGGTGTTGTAAATTATAATTTGATTGTTGTTGGTTTGATTACTCATAATGATTATTTTCTTAAAATCTTCCTGAATTCCTTTCTTAATCCATTTTTTATCTCAACAAGATCTGAGGAAGCTAATTTAAAACTTTCATTCCAACTATCGAACGCTTGATCATGCACTCGTAATTGTTGCTCTATATTTGATCTTGATAATTTTGAAGTAATCTCAATGTATTTTTTTAAAAATGTATTTATTTCATTGATTGAGCTATCATCTAAAATAATCTCTACTTCCCAAAATTTATGCTGAAATTGTTGAAAATCAGATTTAATTTTATTTAACGACTTTATTTTTTTCATCAATTGATTTTTCTGTCATATCTGCACCAATAAAATGGATATATTTTTTTAATTCAAATTCTAAACGAACTATCTGAGTATAAAGTTCAGTAATTAAAATCAATTTCTGGTCATATGTTTTTTGAAATATATATTTATTTTGAGCAATAAAATATCCAATAATAACACCTATAAGCGAAATTACTCCCTTCATCAAATAATCGGCAATTATATTTAGGTTATCTACCATAAAATTATTTTTAAACTTTCTTATTTTTAATTAAAATACGCTTAAATAATTTTCTACCATTAATATAGATCGCGTTCGCAAATGAATATACGCCGTCATATCCAACAGAACCTATATGACCAATAATCTCAAATTGTTCTGGATTATATTTATCCAAAAAAGTGATTGGCACTCCCATTGCGCCTTTATAATCCGCAGGGATATCTTTGGTTTTATCTATGTTTATAGCGTCATAATTATCATATTTTGGATATTTCTTTTCATTTCCCTTGTAAGTTTCGTAAAGAATTAAATCCTCATGTCGTTTATTGATTTCTAAATTTGTAAACCACCCGACATTACCAAATTTTTGCATTAAACCATCTGGTCTGCAAAATTCTTTTACCTTATTATAACCAGACCAGATTTTATTTTCTTTGATCAGTTTGAAAATTTCTTTATATGTATTTGCATTATCGTTTCCAATTATTACAAACTTTTTATCATACTCAACTAATTGCGCCGCGTATTCGCGGAACAGAGAAAATGGCGGATTGGTGACGACGATGTCGGCTTGCTTTAATAATTCAATGCACTCTTTGCTCCTGAAATCGCCGTCGCCTTTTAGATGCTTAATGCCGATTTCTTCGGGATTGGGAATTTTATCGTTATTTTTGTCGCCGGTATATTCCAAATAAATAGCTTTTTCAGAATTGTTTTGGCTGAATAAATCCGGCTGTTGATTTTTATAACAGGTGGTAATTAATTTTTTTAAACCCAATTTTTCAAAATTATAGGAAAAATAATGAAAAAAATTGCTTATGCGAGGATCGTCGCAATTGCAAAAAACAACTTTGTTTTTGAAATGTTTTTCATAATGCCCCAATTCTTTTTCAATATCGGAAAGCTGAGTATAAAACTCGTCTTTCTTGGCTTTGCTTGCGTTGCGTAAATTTGTATTTGAAGATTTATTTGCCATAATTATTTTTTCATTAAATCGTCCAAAGTAACACCAAATCTTTTGACGATTTTAAAAAAATTTCAATAATAAAATGTTAACACGCCCCTTAATCAACTTCTATAACATCATCACGGCCAATATCTAACACGCCCGCGGTTGTCTCAAAAAATAATCCATCATCCCTTAATTGCTCGCGAGTTTCAGATGAACATCGTATTTTTAAAATTATTTTGTCCATAATTATTGTTTAGATATTTTTTATTCATAATTGCCATATTTCACTTTCACTATATCAAAATTCCGCTTCCCTGTCCAACCAAAAAATCAGCGAATTACGCTGATTTTTTTCTACTTTAACTTGGCGGAAAGGCAGGGATTCGAAGCTCCTCGGCGCCTAAACGGGGAGGAACCCGCAAATGCTCAACAGTTTTTTTACCCCGTACAAAAGCGGAGGGAGTGAGATTCGAACTCACGGTTCGCGCAAACGAACAACAGTTTTCAAGACTGTCCTATTAAACCGCTCTAGCATCCCTCCGCTTTTGTGCGGGGCGAGCTGTCCCTTTCGACCGCTCAGGCACCCTTCCATTTCGGACATCGGAAATCAGATTTCAGATGTCGGATATTAATCCGAAATCCGATATCAGAAATCCGATATCCGATATGGCGGAGAGGGAGGGATTCGAACCCTCGAGCCGCGTTAACAGCTAACACCTTAGCAGGGTGCCCCTTTCGACCGCTCAGGCACCTCTCCTTATTTTCACAAAAACACAGAAACACAAAAACACAAAAACACGAAAACACAAAAACACTTTCTATTTTTGGCGCTTGATGCTATTTTCCATGTCAGTTAATTTTTTCCAGAGCATCTTGCCTATTTCTTCGGCTAATTTTAATCCTTTATTGTAATCTTCTTCTGTAATAAATCTTTGTTTTTTTGAAAAAAATAATAAATATTTAGATTCTTTAAATGATCCATAAGAAGTTTCTATAAAATT
>VMTK01000007.1 GCA_013791585.1 Candidatus Falkowiibacteriota bacterium | reverse complement strand
TATGCTTGTCGGTCGTCCAGCCGCGCAGATTGTGGACTTTTATTTTTATTAATTTATTTTTTTGCGCGCGTCCAAGAATTGATTCGTTAAAATAAGAATCAAAAATATTTGGAAAAATTGTGATTATGTGGAAAGTCATGTTTTTACTATAAGATAGTTTCAAACAGTCTGTCAACATTTACATAATTAGGTTTTACGCTTATAATTAGATTATGGAAAAAAACAAAGAAAAAATAATATTTTCCGGGGTCCAGCCAAGCGGCGAATTGCACCTTGGCAACTATCTTGGCGCGATTTCCAAGTGGGTGGAAATGCAAAATGAGCATAAGTGCATTTTTTGCGTGGTTGATTATCATGCCATTACCGTGAAGCAAGATCCGGAAATTTTGCGCAAGAAAATTATTGAAGCAGCCAAAATTTATCTGGCCAGCGGAATAAACCCTGAAAAGTCGGTAATTTTTCAGCAGTCTGCTATAAGCGCCCACACTGAATTGGCGTGGATTTTAAATTGTATTGCCAGAATTTCCGATTTGAATAAAATGACGCAGTTTAAGGACAAGGCGGGCAAAAAACAAGAATCAGTAAGCGTTGGATTATACGACTACCCTATTCTAATGGCCGCGGACATATTGCTTTATAATACTGACGCTGTGCCTGTCGGCGATGACCAGTCCCAGCATGTGGAGCTGTGCCGCTTATTGGCAAAAAGATTCAACAGCCAGTTCGGCGATACTTTTAAAATCCCGGAACTGATCATCAGGAAAGAAGGAGCGCGCATCATGGGGCTGGACGACCCTAATAAAAAAATGAGCAAAAGCGCCGGCAGTTCGGCTAATTATATCGCTCTGACGGATAAGCCGGAAGCGGCTATGAAAAAAATCATGAAAGCGGTTACTGATTCCGGCAAAGAAATTATTTTTAATAAAGAAAAAAAGCCGGCTATTTCCAATTTATTAACCATTTATTCATTGCTTGCGGAAGAACCTGTTAAGGAGCTGGAAAATAAATACAAAGGGAAGGGCTATGGCGATTTTAAAAAAGATTTAGCGGAAATAACAGCTGAATTTTTAATTAAATTTCAAAAAAAGTTTAACAGTTTTACTGATGAAGAAGTCAAGGAAATCATGGATGAAGGGGCTGAGAAAATAAAATCAGTTGCGGAAGAGACGTTGCGGAGGGTTAAGGAGAGGGTTGGAGTAATACAATAACTATAGCTCAGGTGAAGCGAGAGGATTCTTTATGCATAAATTCCAAATGATCAAATTACAAATAACAAACAAATCACAAATTCCAATAACTTAAATTCCAAACATTAATAAAGCTAATTATAGCTATTTAAAATGTAAGTTTTGAAATTTTGGAAATTGAAATTTATTTGTTATTTGGTGCTTGTAATTTGGAATTTCAAAAATTAATTTTTCTCACTTAATTTAAATTTTAATCAATAATGCGTTACGAGCTGCGCGTTACGAGTTACGCGATTTTATGTCCAATCAATTTAAAGAATGCATAAGCCAGTTTAATAAGACCTGCGATATAATCAAAGCGTTTGAAGATAAAAATGGAAGCCGAGGGATAATTAATAAAGAATTGGAAATTTTAAAAAATCCCAAAAGGACAATCCAATTTTCAATTCCTGTTTTAATGGACGACGGCAGCTTAAAAGTTTTTGACGGCTATAGAGTGCAATACAATGATATAAGGGGGCCGTTCAAGGGCGGTTTGCGCTATCATCCAAAAGTTAATTTAGATGAAGTAAAGGCCCTGGCTTTTTGGATGACCATAAAATGCGCCGTGGCTGATATTCCTTTTGGAGGAAGCAAGGGCGGAATAACGGTGGATGCAAAGAAATTGAGCCAACCGGAACTAGAGAGATTGACAAGAGGGTATGTAAGGGCGGCGGCCAAATTCATCGGGCCGGACACAGACATTCCCGCGCCTGATGTTTATACTAATCCCCAGATTATGGCTTGGTTTATGGATGAATACAGCAGAATCAAAGGCAAAAATGAGCCGGCAGTGGTGACAGGCAAGCCGGTTGAGATTGGCGGATCTTTGGGCCGCGGCACAGCGACAGCCCAAGGCGGTTTTTATGTTTTTGAAAATTTGCGGAAAAAATTAAAAATCAAAAAAGAAAAAACAGCAATAGCCGTTCAGGGATTTGGCAATGCCGGAATGAACTTTGCCAAGCTGGCTGATGAGGCCGGCTATAAAATAGCCGCTGTTTCAGATTCCAAAGGCGGAATTTACAGTCCAAACGGCTTGAATATTAATGATGTGGTTAAGCATAAGGAAAACACGGGATCAGTGGTTGATTTTAGCGGCGCTAAAAATATTACCAATGAACAATTATTAACTTTGCCTGTTGATGTCTTGGTTCCGGCCGCGCTGGAAGGGATTATTACTGAAAAAAATACCGGCAAGATAAAAGCCGGCGTGATACTTGAATTAGCCAACGGCCCGACATCCATGGGCGCGGGCGAGAAATTATTCAAGAAAGGCGTTACGGTGGTGCCGGATGTTCTGGCCAATTCAGGCGGAGTGATTGTCTCTTATTTTGAATGGGTGCAGAATATCGGCAATTATTATTGGGAGCTGGAAAAAGTGGAGCGTAATTTGCATAAACAGATTAACAAAGCGACTGATTTGGTCTGGGAATATATGAATACTTACAACACCAATATGCGCACGGCCGCTTATATTATCGCTATTGAAAAATTGTCAAAAGCGCTGAAGATAAGGGGGGTTTAAAAAAGGCGGAATCGTCTATGGAGGTATTTTGTTGCGGCAAGAGAGCAGAATTTGGCATGATAGAGAGTTTTTTTGAGTTCACGAAATATCAATAAGATTATTATTTGGCACAGTGTTCAGTTTTAAAATTAAAGCTGAACATTTTTTAGTTTTTTAAACATATTAGCAATTTTTAGTCTACAAGACTGTGGACTAAAAATTGGGGTTGACTTTGTTTTTATTCTATGATAAACTAACAATAAGACTATAAAATCCCTATCATAAAATCCTTTCAAGGAGCAGGATAGGGTTTTTTATTTGGGTAAAGTAATGCTAATCTACAAATTTAATTCGCGAGTTTGCAGAATTTGCAGTAAAATTTGTAGCTTCGCATTTTATATGGAACCACTTCGTAAAAATTACAAAAAAATAATTTCTTTAAAACAGGCCAAAAAAATGGTTATTTTGCTTGTTTTTGTGTTTTTGTTTGATGTTTTGCTTTTCCCAATGCCGGTTTTAGCCAATGATTTAGCTGAAGACGGCGATTTTAACATAGAAATGGAAATTGTTAACCCATCTCAAGAAAATAGCTTAAATGAAGAAAACAGCGCGCTTTCAGAGCCAAATCGTTTGCCGGAAAACGATTTCTGGCAGATAGAATGGTCTGGCAATTATACTATTACAGCGTATAATTCAGAAATTGGCCAATGCGACAGCAGCCCTTGCATAACAGCCAACGGCTTTAATGTGTGCGATCATGGCATTGAGGACACTATTGCGGCTAATTTTTTGCCATTTGGCGCTAAAGTAAGAATTCCGGAGTTATATGGCGACAAAGTATTCATAGTTCGCGACAAAATGAACAAACGATACCCTAATAGAGTGGATATTTGGATGATTGAAAAGCAAGACGCAAAACAATTTGGCGTAAAATTCGCCAAAATTGAAGTTTTAAAGTAAAAAGACAACAGACAACAGACAACAGAAAATAGGATACAGACAACAACAGCTCTCTTGACAGAGAGCTTTTTGTTTTAATTTATCTTGAAGGCGAGGACTCCAATCCTCGCCTTCAAGATAAATTAAAACTTGTTTTTATTTTAAAAATTTGTTATGTTAAAGGTAATTCGTGATTTGAAAATAAAAAATTTTAAAAATACCAAATTACTAATTTCCCCGCAATCAAAAAAATTTAGTGCGGGACAGGCAAATTTCAAATTTCAGGAATGGTCCAGTAGCCAAGCGGTAAGGCAACGGTCTGCAAAACCGTTATCACCGGTTCGATTCCGGTCTGGACCTCCAAAAATGGCGAGGCGATTCCCCCCCCATACCTTATCAGCAACATTAAAATTTATAAATAGTTTAAAGAAAGTATTTTTAGTCTACATTAATGTAGACTAAAATAGTTTTTATGAAAATAGCTTGCTGTAATCTAAACACTACTGCTTTATGCGCTATTTCAATTTTTAGTCCACGTCTTTGTGGACTAAAAATTTTTCTAAACTGTGGATAAACTGTTGGTTATGTGGATAAGTAAGCATTTAAAGTCTACATTAATGTAGACTTTAAATTGTTTTTTAAAAGAGTATGCTTAGTTTTTAAAGTGGTTTTTGCTAATATTGGTTTATTTTTTTGTTTAAACCATTTTAATCAGCAGCCATTGCTTTTTTATTTTTTTTATGGTATATTAAATGTATAATACTTTTTCACTGATCTTTAAAACTTGATTAACGCCGATGTAATCATTAGGACCTGCTGATAAAGATTGTTTTTGTTGAAATATAAAAATTTCACCATGAAAATATCTTTATCAGCAGGCCCTATTAAAACAAAAACAAAATAAAGGCAAGGTCTTTTTTCAAAAAACGAAAAGATGTTTGCCAAAGAATGGTGAAAAAACGCTTTACAAATCGGCATAAGGCTTCATGCTCTGAAGGTAGGGATTTTCTTGCTCATCGTTTGATGAGTACAAGGAATAGTCCTTTAGAGATGGGGCTCAGCTGATAAGGCATAAATTAATTTTTTAAAAAATTGGCCTTTCCTGGGCCCCTTTTTTTATTGCCAAAATTATTTTTTTGCTGTATAATTCAATTAAACACAATCATTGTATTTTAATTCTCCTCTCCTTGCGGCAAATTCAGGAGTTTATTTATTTAAAAACAATATGGACAAGAAAGTAGCAGACAAAATAAAAAAAGATTTATTGGCCAGAAAACAGCAAATTGAGGGTGATTTGGATAGTTTCACAAAGGACGATAAACACGAGAAGGATGAGCATCGCGCTAAATTTCCTGATTTTGGCAATAAAAGCGATGAAAATGTGCAGGAAATAGGAGCTTATTCAACTAATTTGGCTACAGAAAAAATACTGGAAAAAACATTAATAGACATAGAGGATGCTTTAGACAGAATTAATAAAGGATCTTATGGCGTTTGCAAATATTGCGGCCAGGAAATAGAAAAAAAGCGCTTATTGGCTCGTCCTGTTTCCAGCGCTTGCATTGAGTGCAAAAATAAATTGCAAAAAGCGGTTTAATAAGCGCGAATCCCGTCAAAACGGGGCAGATTGCGATTACACGAATAAATCTTTTATTATGTATTTTAAATATTTTGGAAATACAAAAAAAATGCCACTATATATTTTAATCGGCATTTTTTTTATTGCGATTGATCGTTTTTTAAAATTTTTGGCTGTCGGCGGCTTTATCGGCGCGCCAAAAAGAGTAATCGGCGATTTTTTTCAATTAAGTTTTGCCCGCAATTATAATATAGCGTTTTCTTTGCCTCTTGCCGGCTGGTGGCTGAATGTATTGATTATTTTGATTATTTTAGCTTTGATTTATGATTTATTATATTACGCAAAGAAAAATGATTATTTAAAATCTTATTTATTGTTTTTAATTATTTTGGGCGCGGCCAGCAATTTATTTGACCGCTTAAAATACGGGTTTGTAATTGATTATTTTGATTTAAAATACTTCACGGTTTTTAATTTAGCCGACGCGATGATTGTAGGCAGCGTAATTTTTTTGGCGTGGCGGATGTTTAGACATAAAAAAAGCGGTTATAGTATAAAATAACCGCTTTCGCTTCTTTCTCTTGTTAGCTTGTTGCTTTTATTCCTTAGTCTCTTTCTCCTTTTCTTTAAGTCTAATACAGATAGCAGCTACTACTGCTGGGTCATAAGGATCGCATAATTGCTCCATTTCCTCTTCTGCTATACTTCTGATTTCATAAGCAGTTTTGCCCTTAAGCTCATTGTTTAACAATTTTTTTGCCAAGTCGCCGCATGAAATGTATTCCAAGATTTCATCTACCCTCTTCATGGTTTTATCAATCCTTTCTCCGTAATTCAAATTCTCCTTATTTATTATTGAGCTTTCTGCATATTCTTTTCTTCTTAAGATGCTATTTATTTGACCAGCTTCCATTGACATAAATTTATTGTGTTAAATATTAATTATTCTTTTATCCCCTCCTTTGTTTTTTATATTAACAAATCTTGTCTTTTTAGGCAAGATTTTTTTTATTTTGTCAGCCCATTCAATAATGGTTACGGAATCGGGTCTGGCGAAATATTCTTGCGCGCCGATAGCGATTATGTCTTGTTCATGCTTTATTCTGTAAGCATCTATGTGGATCAGATTTTTGATTTCTGATTTTTGATTTCTGATTTGGTATACTTTCATTAAAACAAATGTCGGGCTGTTTACGGTTTGTTTGATGCCAAGACCTGCGGCTAAGCCCTTGGTAAAAATGGTTTTGCCGGCTCCAAGATTACCTGTTAGGCCGATAATTTCTCCGCCTTTAATATCTTTGGCAATTTTTTTTGCTAAATTAAAGGTTTGTTTTTCAGATGTAGTTGTTGCTTGTTGCATGTTAATACTTTAGCGGGGATTGCGGATCTCAGGCAATAGAATCCGACATCCGAAAGCTGACATCAGATATCTGAAATTGTGGGCGCACTAGGATTCGAACCCAGGACATCTTCGGTGTAAACGAAGCGCTCTAGCCAGCTGAGCTATGCGCCCTTTCGGATTTCGGATATCAGATCTCGGATTTCAGATTCTACTGTCCGATATCCGACATCTGAAATCTGAAATGTGCGGACGAGAGGACTTGAACCTCCACGGCTTTGCAGCCACAAGCCCCTCAAGCTTGCGCGTCTACCAATTCCGCCACATCCGCATTGGCAGATATTTAAATTTGGAGCGGAGCGAATCTGCTAATTTCACAACCTCGGCAGAGAAAAATTTTTAAGCAGCTTTTTTCTCTTTTAATTTTTTCTTGTAGTCGCGCTTTAAAAAATATAGCTTGGCGCGTTTAACCTTGGCCTGCTTTTTTATTTCAATTTTTGTGATGGCAGGCAGATGCATGGGAAATATTTTTTCTACCGCGATGCCGTCGGATATTTTTCTGACAGTTATTGTTCCGCCGGCTTCTTTGCCGTGCTTTTTGGCTATAACCATGCCTTCAAAATATTGAATTCTTTCTTTTTCTTCTCCTTTCGGATTTAATTCTTTAATTTTTTGGTAGACTCTTATGGTCATTCCCGGCTTTATTTCAGGAATAACGCGTTTTTCTTCTTTTTTTAATGCTTTTTTATCTTCAGAATCAGCTGAAACTTCCTTTTTTAGGTCCTTTTTTTCTTCTGCCATATTTTTATCGCGTAACTCGTAACGCGTAACTCGTAACGCGTAACTCGTAACATTTATTTTATTAAGTTGTTGAAACAATATATTGCTATACGATTTTTTATAACAATATAACAATATAATAAAATTCAGGGCTTGTCAACAACAGTTTTTATTATTTTCTGAACTTTGCTAACGGCGTTATTTAACTTGTCTTCTTCGTTAATGATTTTATAATCATAAATATTCGCATGTTTTAAAAATTGCTTTGTGTAATCCATCCTTTCTTTTATAAATTCTTCTGATAATTTTTTTGATCTTTCCCTAATTCGCTTTTCCAATATGTTTAAAGGGGCGCTTATTAATATCGCGATTATCCCCGGGATTAATTTCTTTGCCGCCATCACTCCTTTATACTCTATTTTCCAAATTCCTATTTTATTGCTGTTTTTTATTCTATTTATTTCTTTATGGGTTACGCCGTAATAATTGTCATTATATTCTTTGGCGTATTCAAAAAATTTATTTTCTTTTATGCCTTTTTTGAATTTTTTTTCATTAATAAAATAATAAGGATTTTTTTGCGACTCGCCCTGCCTCATGGGCCTGGTGGTTGTGGTAATAACTCTTTCAATCGGCATGATTTTTTGCAGGACATTTATAACGCTGTCTTGGCCCGATCCGCTGGGTCCGGAAATTATAAAAATATTATTTTTTTTATTTTTAACCATAAATTTATTTTGTTTGTTTTAAAAAAGTTTTTAGCTCATCCGGCAAATCTATTTCAAAGGATTGTTTTTTGCCGTCTGGATCAAGAAAGGATAATTTATTCGCGGCCAGAAAGATTCTGCCTAAATTTATTTTTTTATTTTTTTCGCGCCCTTTTTTTGTTCCGTACAAATCGTCGCCGACCAGCGGATGGCCGTAGGCGGCCATGTGAACCCGAATTTGGTGCATGCGCCCGGTTTTAATTTTTATTTCCAGCAAAGTGTAATTAATAAATTTTTTTATAATTTTGAAGTTTGTAATCGCCGGCTTCCCGCGTTGGTTTAAGCCGCCTTTTTCAGTAAAAGGCAAGGCGGCCATTTTATATCCTTTGGCGCTTCTTTGGATTGGGAAATTTATTTCATCTTCATCTTGTTCTATTTTTCCGTAAACCAGCCCTGTGTAGATTTTTTTAACAGCCCTTTTCTGAAATTGTTTTTTTAGATGGTCAAAAGCGTCTTGGGTTTTAGCGATTGCCAAAAGCCCTGACACCTGCCTGTCCAAGCGGTGCATTATGCCGGGCCTGATAGGGTCTTCGCCTATTTTAGCTATGCCGGGGTTGTCTTTTAATAATTGATCAACAAGAGTTAATTCTTTAATGTGGTCATTGCCATGAGTAAGCAGCCCCGCCGGCTTGTTGATGATTATAAAGTCACTGTTTTCAAAAATTTTTTTGTATTTTAACATATAGTATAATGCTAATCCGCGAATTGCTAATAATAATGAAAATATAAAAATACTGGAATACAAGAATATTTAAAGCGATTCTTTAAATTTATTTTTATATTTTCACATTCTTGTATTTTTAATTTAAAAATTCGCGATTAGCTGATTGGCATTTACCCCGTTAGATAATTTATCTACACGGGGTGAATTGGCAGATTAGCATTATAGCAGCAGTTTTTCAAACTTTTCAGCCATTAAGCTGATTGAAAAGTTTTTATCAATTTGTTCCTTGGCTTCTTTGCCCAATCTAAGGCGCAGCTGCCTGTTTTGCTGCAGTTTAATAATTTCTTGGGCTAACATTTCGCTATTGCTCGTGTCAATTAATATGCCATTTTTGTTTTCAAGAATTATGTCTTCCAAGCCATTATTCGCGGGGCCGATAACCGGCAATCCCGCCGACATTGCGCGGAGCAATATTCTTAAATCAGTTATGCTCGGCTTGTCGCTGGCGGCAACAAAAACATCAAAACTTTCAAGCCAGTTTTTAGCGCGGCTTTGTTCGCCCACAAACCAAACTATGCTGTCAATTTCCATTTTTTTAGCAAGCCAAGACAGCGGTTTTTTCTCATCGCCGCCTCCGACTACGATTAACTGTATGTTAGGTATGATCGTCAAGCAGCGCTTAATCGCTTGAAGCAATGGCTCAATCTTTTGCTGATGGCTTAAATCAACTATGGCGCCGACAGTAAAATATTTTCGCTGGAATCCTTTCCTGCCGGCGCGCGCCAGCTTATTAAAAATTGTGTCTTGGCGCTCAAAGCGGTTTAACTTGATGCCCAGAGGTATTATTTTAATTAAATGTTCTTTTATGCCTATTTTTTTAAGCCGCATTTTCGTAAAGCCGGTAAAGCATATTATGTCCGCCCATTTTGAATTAATTTTGTACAGCCAAATTATGAGCTTGGGCATATTGCTAAAATTCGCGTCAGGAAATTCCAGCCATATTGTTTTTATTTTTATTATTTTGGCGATCAGCGTAAAAATTATTTTTTCGTTCCAGTTCAGCAAAATCACAGATGTTATTTTTTTGCCGCGTTTAAAATAAATCAAACGAAACAAATAGAGCAAAAAGAACATTGGCAGTAAAATTAAAAAAATCAGCGCGTTAATTTTAATATTTAAATTCGGCCCCAAGCGAGCTTTTTTGCCGGGCCAAGATTCAGCTTGAAACTGATTAAGCAGGCCGGATTTTATTGATAATAAATAAAATAAATGCCCGCCGGCCTGTTTTAATTTTTCAAACAGATTAACCAGCGGCCGGTTATCGCATGGCAATGAATTGATAATTAAGATATTTTTTGGCATGTTTTTATCGCATAACGCATAACTCGTAACGAATTCCTTAATGTTTATTTGAAATTTGGGATTTTAGGATTAACCTTTTTATTTTGCTTTAATGATAACAATCTTTAATCATTGGAAATCAGTTTTATTATATCATCTTTGGTAATTCCGTTAAATAAATAAAGAAAAGCGAAATACGTTATTATCGCAATGCTCAAGGAAATAATTAAGTTCCATTCTTGAATAAAATAAAGTACCGCCGCCATAATTAGCGAAGCCGCTATGGCTCTTGCCGTGATTTTTAAATTTGGCAGGAATCCGGAATATTTCCAGACCAAGAACAAGGAAGCAATAGCAACCACCAGTTCGCTGTATATTGTAACCCAGGCGGCTCCAAAGTAAGAATAGCGCGGAATAAAAATTAAATATCCGATTACGGCCGTGATTGCCGTAAAAACGTAGACCCAGATTATTTTTCTTTGCTTATCCAATGCTATGACAGCGTGGGCGAACATACAGCCGATGAAAATTAACCCGGCGGCCAAAACCAAAATTTTCAGAATTGATCCGGATGGCGCGAATTCTTGTCCAGCGACTAATATCATAATCTGCATAGCTAAAAATTGAGCGCCAATCATTAGCGGTATAGCCGCAATTACCATAGCGTCAAATGATTTTTGCAGAGAATCTTTGAATTTTTGAATATTGTTTGCCGCCCAACTCATTGTAAGTATAGGCAGGATAATTCCAGCGAACATAAAAGGGAAAGTAACCAGGACATCAATTACTCTATAGGCCGCGCCATAGACGCCTACTTCGGCTTGGCTTTTTATTAAAGACAATATTAAAATATCTGTCTTTAGATAAATTAAATTAAAAGCAATGGTTATGGCAAGCGGCCAGGAAAATTTAATTATTTTTTTCCAGACATCCAAATCAATAGCAAGCTTGATTCTGGCGAATTTGCGGGAAAAAACAAAGTGTAAAACGAAATTTACGGCGCTGGACAGCACGGCGGCGGCCAAAACGCCGGTTAAGCCGAATTTAAAGCGGTAAACAACAATAATTCCTAAAACCAGAGCGATTCGGCTTACAACTTCCGCGATAGCCGCTTTGTCCATGCGGAGATTTTTTTGAAACAGCCCGACTAAAATTTGGTTTAAAGCAATAAACAAGAATGAAAGAGCGGCAATAATTATTCCTGTTTTGACAATCTGGTCATAAGGCAAAAAAATCGCGACTAAGGGGGCGGCTCCGAGAAAGGCAAGCGCTGACACAAGGCGCAAGCTGAAAAGATTGCTTAAAATTTTATCTTGGTTGGCGCCGGGCCGTGAAATCATTTGCACAGTCACCAGAGTAAGCCCTAAATCCGCGATAATTCCGAAAAATGACAAGAAAGTAATAATGGTAGTGTATTGGCCGAATCCGGTTTTGCCCAAATAGCGGGTGATTATAGCAATCGCCAGCAAGCCCAAGGCAGTGGAAATAACCTTGCCGATTACTTGTATTATTGTATTGTAAGCTACTTTTGCGTATAAACTCATAATTGCGCGTAACTCGTAACGCATAACGCATAACGAATATTCGGATGATTGAATTTTTTAAGGATTTTAGATATAATAGATATATAATGCGAATCCGCTAATCGTTAATAATAATGAAAATATGAGAATACAAGAATATCTGAAATAATTTTTTCTAGTTTATTTTCATATTCTCGTATTCTCGTATTTTTAATTTTAAAATTCGCAATTCGCGGATTGGCATTTATTAGCGGATTAGCATTATAGTATAATTAATTATAACATAAATCATATGAAAAAAGACATTGTTAACAAAAGCTTATTTATTTTAAGCAATCCAAGAAAATTTTTAACTTCCGCTATTTTATTTATTTTTATTGTTTCAGCAATGCAATTTATTTTGCCTCAAAATATTAATTTTGCCCATGCAGACAGTTTGTGGGACACGGCGAAAGAAGGAGGGGTGGAAAAAATAGGGACGGAAGCGTATGACACCACAATATCCAAGGATCCGCGCGACATTGTTATTGATGTAATCAAGATATTTTTGACTTTTTTGTCTATAATTTTTATAGTGTTAATTATGCTGGCCGGCTATAAATGGATGACTTCCCAGGGCAATCAGGACAAGGTTGATGAAGCGAAAAAAGAAATAACCAGAGCGATTATCGGCCTTGGCATTATTATAGCGGTTTATGCCATTACTGATTTTGTGTTTACCGACGTAAGAAAAGCGATTACGGATGATGTGTGGTAACGCGCGCGTAACGCATAACTCATAACGCGTAACGAAGCGATGTTTTTTATGTTTAATAATCTCAGGAGAATAAAAAAGGTTTTTTTTGTTTTGGTCGCAGTGTGTTTTTTTGTTTTTGTATTAAGCCGCGGCCATGTTTATGGAAAGAATGAATTGGAATATGGAATAACTTTTTCCAAGAAACAAGCTGAAGCATTGAATTTAAATTGGCAAGAAGTTTATTTATCGGCTTTAAATGAGCTGGGCGTTAAAAAAGTCCGTTTGCCCGCGTATTGGAACGAGGTTGAGCCGCTGGATAATGAATATTTTTGGGATGATTTGGATTGGCTGATCAATGAATCCGAGAAAGCTGAAATAGAAATTATTTTAGCGATTGGCGGCCGTTTGCCCAGATGGCCAGAGTGCCATTTTCCGGAATGGATAGATAATTTTTCCAAAGAAGAAAAAGAAGAAAAAATGTTAAGCTACATCAGCGAAGTTATAAACAGATACAAAGAAAACAAAAGTATTATCGCCTGGCAGATTGAAAATGAGCCGTTCCTGGCCCATTTTGGAGAATGCCCTAAACTGGATAAAGAATTATTGGACAAAGAAATAAAATTAGCAAAAAGCATGGACAACAGGCCGATTGTGATCACGGATTCAGGGGAGCTTTCCATTTGGATTCCGGCCGCGCGACGAGCTGATATTTTCGGCGCTACAATGTACCGCGATACATATTCCAGGCAATTAAAAAGATATATTCATTATCCAATAGCCCCGGGTTTTTTCCGCTTTAAGAAAAATATTGCCGGATTGTTTGCCAAACCGGATAAATGGGTGGTAATTGAACTTCAGGCAGAGCCGTGGGGGCCTATCCCTTATCAGTATTTAACCGCAGAAGAGCGAGGCCGCACAATGAATTTTAAAAAATTCAGGGAAATGATAGAGTTTTCCAGTTTAACCGGCTTTAAAGAGTTTTATTTATGGGGAGTTGAGTATTGGTACTGGGAAAAGAAAGTAAATGGGGATGATGGGATTTGGGAAGAGGCAAAAATTCTTTTCAATATGAATTAATTTTTATTAAAATTATTTAATTAACGGGTTAAAGGGTTAACGGGTTGTTTTATAGATATTAATTCAAAAATCTTAACTCGTTAACTCGCTAACCCGTTAATTAAATAATAAATAATATTTCATTCAATTATGAATCAAAATAATCACAAACAATACGCCATCGGCATAGACATCGGCGGGACTAAAATGTCTGCTGTTCTTTTTGACGGAGAAAAAGTCATTGCTGATTACAAGCTGGCTACGCCCAAAGATGATATTGACCATTTTATGATTATGCTGAATGCCTTGGTGGAGCCGCTTTTGGAAAGAGCGCGAAAAGATAAAATCAGGATTAAAGGCGTGGGCTTGGGCGTTCCCGGCCCGGTGAACCATAAAGAAAGAAAAATTTCGGTTTGCAATAATGTCCCTATAATTGCCGGGATAAAGATAGCCGATCAGCTGCAAGCTAAAATCGGATTGCCGGTAGAAATAGACAATGACGCAAGGTGTTTTGTAAGGGCTGAAGCATTGGCGGGCGCCGGGCAAAAATACAGCAATATATACGGCGCCACCATTGGCACCGGCCTTGGAGGAGCATGGTGGCATCAAGGAAAAATTTATCAAGGCGCTCATGGCGGAGCAGGCGAGTTTAATAAAATGGTTGTTAATTTTGAAACAGGCATCGGGCTTGAGGAAGCGTACCACAAATTAACCCAGAACAATCCGGCTGTTTTGGCAGAGGAGGCGTACCGGGGCGATGTTTTGGCTGAAAAAATATTTGAAGAAGTGGGGCGTGATTTAGGCATTGCTTTTGCCAACATTGTCAATTTGATTGATCCGGAAGTACTTATTGTCGGCGGAGGAGCGGCTGAATCAAGCGAGCTGTTTTTGCCCAAGATAAAAAAAGTTATGCGCGAGTATATTTTTTCGCCCGAAGCCAAAAAAATAAAAATTTTAAAAGGCAAGCTGGGCGAGCACGCGGGCGCGATAGGCGCGGCATTGTTGTTGGAAGCCGGAGAAGGAGGAGCGTAAATTTTAAAAACGGCAGAATTCTTTGCGGAGACCCGCCTGCCTTGATGTAATGCTGTCGGGCAGGGATTTTGTTGAGGCGGAGAAGATGGAGATATTTTGCGCGAATTATTAGTTAAATATGCATGATTTGGCGTAAAACAAGACTGCCCTTGACAGAAATTATAAACTCGTTTAAAATAGTAATGCGATTAAGTTTTAATTATTAAAGCAAAAATTATTGAATAATTAAAATAGACTTGCCGCGCAATTAGTTTTGTAACGAAATTTTCAGATTTTGAGTCAAATTTTTCAAAAATTTTTGAAGTTTAGCCTAAGCTAAGCTGAAAAAATTTTTGGGAAATTTGGCCAAAATATGGAAATTGCAGTAGGAACTAATTGCGCGGCAAGTCTAATAGCACAATTTAAAAATAGTATTGCAATATTTTAAGGAAAGAAACAATAATATAAAAATTTATGCTATTGTTTCTTTCTTTAATTTCGGAAGAATTCAAAGGATAAAAGTATAAAAAGAAAGCAAGCACATTAACAATTTAAAGCTTGTGCAAATATATCCCGTACATAGCGTACGTACGGGACAAATTTTGGTGCTAACAGGCGCCAATTCGCCGGAAGTCGGATTTCAGAATTCAGATTTCGGATAGCAGTTTTTAATAAAATTTACTGCTTCTATAATCTGAAATCCGATATCTGATATCTGACTTCCGGAATATGTAGAAATTTAATTTCTTCAAATATTTTAATATGCAGCTTTCTTTTTTATAGTTGTATATTACTTGGCAAGTAAACCAAGTAAAAAACTTTTTGAGAGTTTGATCCTGGCTCAGGATGAACGCTGGCGGCGTGTCTAAGGCATGCAAGTCGAATGCCGGGTGTCGGATTTCGGACTTCAGATGTCAGATGTCAGATTATTATAAAATAATCAGATGTCCGATATCTGAAATCTGAAATCCGATATCCGGCATGGCAAACGGGAGAGTAACACATTGGTAATCTGCCTTGAGGCCGTGAATAAGCTTGCGAAAGCGAGTCTAATACACGATGGCAGCGGGGGGTCAAAAGACATTCCCGCTTAAAGTTTTAATGCCTCAAGAGGAGCCTATGTCCTATCAGCTTGTTGGTGAGGTAAAAGCTCACCAAGGCAATGACGGGTAGCGGGTGTGAGAGCATGACCCGTCTCACTGGGACTGAGATACTGCCCAGACTCCTACGGGAGGCTGCAGTCGAGAATTTTCCTCAATGGCCGAAAGGCTGAAGGAGCGACGCCGCGTGGTTGAAGAAGCTCTTCGGAGTGTAAAAACCTTTTCCATGGGAAAAAGTCTGCACCTTTTGGATAGTTTATGCTAAAAAATCCTAAATCCTAAACTCTAAATCCTAAACAAATTCTAAATAACAAATAACAAATAACGAATTATGAATAAATAATAATCACTAAGATTATAATTTTCAAAATAATTATGAATTTTGAAAATTGGAATTTGTTTGTTATTTGGGATTTAAAATTTGTGATTTGTTTAGAATTTAGGATTTCGGATTTAGAATTTATAAATTATTCAAAAGGTGCAGATTGATGGTACCATGGGAATAAGGGGCTGCTAAACTCGTGCCAGCAGCAGCGGTAATACGAGTGCCCCTAGCGTTATCCGGATTTATTGGGCGTAAAGAGTGCGTAGGCGGTTTATCGCATCTCCTGTTAAATCCCGAGGCTCAACTTCGGGGCTGCGGGAGAGATGGACAAACTAGAGATCGGGAGAGGCAAGCGGAATTGCTGGTGTAGGGGTTAAATCCGTTAATATCAGCAGGAACACCAAATGCGAAGGCAGCTTGCTAGAACGATTCTGACGCTAAAGTACGAAAGCGTGGGGAGCGAATGGGATTAGATACCCCAGTAGTCCACGCCGTAAACGATGGATGCTAAGCATTGGCAGTATCGACCCTGCCAGTGTTGTCTACCTAAGTTAACACCTTAAGCATCCCGCCTGGGGAGTACGGCCGCAAGGCTAAAACTCAAAGGAATAGACGGGGACCCGCACAAGCGGTGGAGCATGTGGTTTAATTCGACGATAAGCGAGGAACCTTACCAAGGTTTGACATCCGGCTGCAGATCCCGAGAAATCGGGAAGCCTTCGAGGGTGCCGGACAGATGCTGCATGGTTGTCGTCAGCTCGTGTCGTGAGATGTACCGTTAAGTCGGGAAACGAGCGCAACCCCTATCCTATGTTTTATATGTCATAGGAGACTGCCCGCTTTAAGTGGGAGGAAGGCGGGGATGACGTCAAATCAGCATGGTTCTTACACCTTGGGCGACACACGTGCTACAATGGGAAGTACAATGGGACGCCAAGCCGCAAGGCGGAGCAAATCCCTAAAAACTTCTCTCAGTTCGGATTGAGGTCTGCAACTCGACCTCATGAAGTTGGAATCGCTAGTAAACGCGAATCAGCCACGTCGCGTTGAATACGTTCTCGGGTCTTGTACTCACCGCCCGTCACACCAAGAGAGCCGGCAATGCCCGAACTCCGATGTACTTCGGAGGAAGGCAGGGCTGGTGATAAGGGTGAAGTCGTAACAAGGCATCCGTAGCGGAAGCTGTGGATGGATCACCTCCTTTCTAGGGAGAATCGGATTTCAGATATCGGATTTCGGATTTCAGATCATTGATTTCCTTATCCGTATCAAAAATCCAAAGTCGCGCTTCTGTTTACTTATTTAATTTGATTTTAAATAAGATGAAGTGATTTTGTTCTAGAATTTATTTTAGAATGAGATAAAAGAATTGGCGCCTGTTAGCATTGAAATTATAAACGCGTAGCGCGCAATGCAAGTTTAAACAAATAGTTTATGGGCCTATTTGTTATCTTTTTTTAAAGATTGGCTCTTAAACACTTAAACCAGTCTTTTTTTGTTTACATAATCCGATTTCTGATATCCGATATCAGAAATCCGAAAGGGCGCATAGCTCAGTTGGCTAGAGCGCTTCTCTGATAAGGAAGAGGTCCATGGTTCGAATCCATGTGCGCCCACTATTTCGGATTTCAGATTTCAGATCTCGGATTTCAGATCCGATATCCGACATCTGAAATCCGAAATCCGACACAGCGGGGTAGAGCAGTTGGCAGCTCGTCAGGCCCATAACCTGAAGGTCGTCGGTTCGAATCCGACCCCCGCAACAAATTTAAGATATCGGATGTCAGATTTCAGATATCGGACATCCGAAATCCGACATCCGAAATCAGAAACGCCTCGGTAGCTCAGTGGTAGAGCAAAGGACTGAAAATCCTTGTGTCGTCAGTTCAATTCTGACCCGGGGCACCAGATCAGATTTCGGATTTCAGGTATCTGATTTCGGATCATTTTTAATATCAGATATCCGACATCTGAAATCCGAAATCTGGAACGGGGTGTGGCCTAGCGGCTTAGGGCGTCTGGTTTGGGACCAGAAGATCGGAGGTTCAAATCCTCTCGCCCCGACAAAAAAACATTTCTGATTCGCGGCTTAGGGCGTCTGGTTTGGGACCGGAAGATCGCCCCCGCTCGCCTTTTCAGCTGGATAGCGCCGAGGAGCTTCAAATCCTCTCGCCCCGGCAAAAAAACATTTCTGATTCGCGGCTTAGGGCGTCTGGTTTGGGACCGGAAGATCGCCCCCGCTTCCCTTTTCAGCTGGATAGCGCCGAGGAGCTTCAAATCCTCTCGCCCCGGCAAAAAAACATTTCTGATTCGCGGCTTAGGGCGTCTGGTTTGGGACCGGAAGATCGCCACGCTTAATCTATGTTAAACAGCTCTGATGAACAACTTATCGCTAAATATCTTTTAGGCGATGAAAAATCGCTGGAGATTTTAATTAAGCGCTATCTTAAGTCAATTTACGGTTTTGCGTGCAGATACGCAGGCAATGCCCAAGACGCCGAAGACATTACGCAAGAAGTTTTTATAAAAATCTGGCGCAATTTAAAGAAATTTGATCAGCAAAAAAGCTTCAAAACTTGGATTTTCAGCATTGCGAAAAACACCTCCATTGATTGGCTGAAAAAGAAAAAAGCCATGCCATTTTCTAATTTTGAAAATAAAAAAGGAGAAAACCTGATAGCCAATACGCTTGCTGATTCCGCGCTTCTGCCTGATAAAATTTTTGAACTGTCTGATGCCGCGAGAATGCTTAACGCGGCAGTTGGACAATTGGCTCCAAAATACCGCGCGGTATTGCTGTTTTATTATAATGGCTGCTTTAATTTTAGGGAAATCGCCGAAACTTTTGGAGAGTCTGTCAATACTGTCAAAAGCCGGCATAGGCGGGCTCTTCTCCTGCTGAAAAAACTCGTTGTTGAACCATAAAATTTGATTTAAATATTAACAAAATAAAAAGGATGCACCAAAATGCATCCTTTTATCGTATTAATATATAGAGATATGCGCAAAGAATACGAAAATTTTTTTACCAATTTTGAGCAGCAAGAACCTCCTAAGGATCTTTTTGGCCGCATTATTTTGGCGATTAAGCGAGAGCAGGAATCGCGGCGCACTAAAAGATTGCTGTTTGGATTTTTAACTCTTTTATTAACTTCTTTAATCGCCGCGCCTCTTTCCGGGGCGATGCTCGCAAGCCAAGTGGAAAGTTCCGGACTTTCTTATTTTATTTCCGCCGCAATCAGCGATTTGGGAACATTCTTTGTTCTTTGGCCGGATTTTGGCTTGGCCATGCTGGAATCATTGCCGCTTATGGGCATATTGGCTTTCACAATAAGCCTTGGAATATCTATTTTCACTCTTCGGCTGTTCCTGCATAGAAGAAGTATGTTATTTAAATATTTAATGCAAAGTTTTGCTTGATAAATAAATTAGGAATTACGCGTTTGGCAATATTTTATTATCAGCACCGAGTGCTGTCGCAGCACTCGGTGCTGATAATAAAATAACAGTTTTATTTTTTACACTCAAATGCGTAATTCCTATAAATATTAATTTATTTTTTTAAAAATATATTATGACTGAAGAAAAATATTCTGGCCGCAAAGGAAAGCAAGTTCCCGGCGGGGCAGGCAAAAAAATAAACAGTGATATTCTTAAATGGGTTGTTATTGGTTTGGCCGGTTTCGCGGTTGTTGTTTTGATATTCGCCGCCGGCATGGCTGTCGGCGGGATGAAAGCGAAGTTTTCTTATCGCTGGGCGGAAAGCTATCATAAGAATTTTGCCGGACCGCGAGGCGGATTTTTTGGCGATTGGCGAAGCGCGCCTCCCATACCCGGAGATTTTATTGAAGGCCATGGAGCGTTCGGAGAAATTATTGAAATAAAAGAAGACGGCTTCGCGGTTAAGGGGCGCGGCGACGTGGAGAAAGCGATAAAAATCACCGAAGATACGGTTATTAAAAATGGAATGGAAACTATAGAAGATGGATTAAGTGTCGGCGATCGCGTAGTGATTATCGGCTCGCCTAATGAAGATGGGCAAATTGAGGCTAAATTGATACGAACTTTTAACGGAGAAGATGCGGCAAAGCCGAAGAGGCAACCTCGCTTTCCTTTCTTAAGATAAGCTCAATTTAAAGCAGATGCTATGCTTACGGCGAGAGTAAACCCCGCACAAAAAGTGTCGCTTGCCGGTGGTATTATATTACCGACTGAGACAAATCTTCTAACCATCCGATTTCGTCAGAGGCATTTTTTGTGCGGGGTAAAAAATTATCAGCGATTTTTAACAGGGAAAAAATATGTTTTCAAAAATTTTTAAATTTTTTTTAGCCCATAAAATTATTGCCATAATCGGCATTCTATTGTTTTCCGGCGGCGGCTATTTCGGTTATAGCCAATTTTACGGCCATGCTGACACTGTGAGCTATGTTTCGGCCGCGGTGGAAAGAGGAATGCTGATTTCTTCAATTTCCGGCACCGGACAAGTGTCCGCTTCAAATCAGGTAGATATTAAGTCAACCGTTTCAGGCGATGTTATCAGTTTAAATGTTGTTAGCGGGCAAGACATAACATCCAGCACGGTTATTGCTTTGATTGACGACAGTGAAACTCAAAAAGAATTGCGCGACGCCGGAATAGCCCTTGAAAATGCCCAATTGGATTTAAGCGAACTTCTGGCTCCTCCGGACGAAATTGATGTTTTCAAGGCGGAAAGCGCTTTAGCAACGGCTAAAAGAAGTTTGAATGAATTGATAAATCCAACCGAAGACGACCTGTATGATGCTGAAAAAGCTTTAATCACGGCCCAAGATAGTCTTGCAAAACTAAAGAATGATCAAGCCAAAAGCTATAAGGCGGCAGAAGATGCGAAAAAAGACGCAGAGAATGACATGGTTGAATCTTATGAAGATTCCTTTAATCTGCTGACGACTGTTTTTTTTGATTTGCCGACAGTAATTACCGGACTGAATAATATTTTATACGGTTATGACATATCAGAGAGCGAATTAATATTAACAAGCCAAAGAAATTATAATGCTTTATTATGGACAATTGAGGGCGAGCATAGAGACGAATATGATATAGAAAAATTTATTGTTAGCGCTAAAGATAATTATGAGATTGCCAGAAAAAATTATGATGATGCCTTTGCGGAATATAAAACCCTTACTCGCGATGCTGAATATCAAGTTATAGAAGATCTATTGGCTGAAACCGTGATTACGGCAAGGGCTATGGCAGATACGGTTAAGAGCGAAAATAACTTGTATGATTTTTGGGTAGATTACCGGACAAGCAAAAATTTAAAAGTTTTTAGTAAGGTGACCAGTTATCAATCAGACATAAAAACGTATACTTCAAAAATTAATAGCTTGTTGTCAAGTCTTTTATCGCAGCAGCGCGCGCTAGAGGATGCCAAGGAGAACATAATAGCAGCGGAAGAGGACATGGAAGAGATGAAAAAAGACCAGCCGATTGATTTAGCCGCGGCTGAAAGAACAGTTAAGGAAAAAGAAGATGCTTTGCGCAAGCTTAAAAATCCGGAACAATACGATATTGATGATAAGGAAATAGCGGTTAAGGAAAAAGAGTTGGCGCTGGAAAAACTAAAGGCCGGAGCGGACGATATAGATATTCGCTCCAAGAGTATAGCAGTCCAAGAAAAATATGAGTCCTTGCTTGCTGTTCAGGAAAAATTAGCGGAGCATAGCATTAAAGCGCCTTTTAACGGCACCGTGGCTTCAGTAAATATTTCCCAGGGCGATACGGTCAATTCAGGCGCGGTTATAGGAACGGTGATAACCGAGCAAAGAATTATTGAGATTACTTTAAATGAAATTGATATAGCCGATGTAAAGGTTGGGCAAAATGCTACTGTTAATTTTGACGCGGTTCCCGAATTAACCGCCACCGGAAAGGTTTTTGAAGTTGATACTTTGGGAACTGTTAATCAGGGAGTAGTAAGCTATAAGATCAAAATATCTTTTGATGTTGAGGACGATCGGATTAAGCCGGGCATGAGCGTAAGCATCAGCGTGATTACCAGCTCCAAGCAAGATGTCTTGCTGGCGCCTATCGGCGCGGTTAAAACAAGCGCCGGCGCCAGCTATATTGAGGTTTTGCAAGACGGAAAACTGATAAGAAAAACAGTAAAGACAGGACTTGGCAATGATACGATGATAGAGATTGTTGAAGGTGTTAACGATGGAGAGCAAGTTATCACTCAAACCATAAATACGGCTGTCAGCAATCAATCCGCGGCGCCCGCGCAGAGCACGGGAGGATTTAATATGGGGGGTACTACTCAGCAACTGCAAAGAATACTGCGGTAGCACGAAAACACTAAAACACGAAAGCACAAAAACACGAAAGCACAAAAACACGGAAAACACTAAAACACAATTATAAATGTTTTCTGTGTTTTGAGGCGCAGCCGAGTGTTTTCTGTGTTTTAGTGAAATACATGATAAAATGCAAAAATATAACAAGATCATACAAGATGGGAGAAAATGAATTTCAGGTTTTGAAAGGCATTTCTTTGGAAATAAAAAAAGGCGAGTTTGTGGCTGTTGTCGGCCCTTCCGGGTCAGGCAAATCAACATTAATGCATATGCTTGGACTTTTGGACAGGCCCAGTTCCGGCGAGTACTTATTAAACGGCCGGAACGTTTTTGAATTATCCGATAACGAGCTGGCTGACATTCGTTCGCAAAAAATCGGCTTTGTTTTTCAATCATTCAATCTTTTATCCCGTTCAACCGCAATAAGAAACATAACCGTTCCGCTTATTTATGACCATAATACCCCCAGGGAAAACAGGATGGAGAAAGTTGAGAGAGCGCTGGCGGCGGCCGGCTTGGACAAAGATCGCTGGAATCATTTGTCAAATCAACTATCAGGCGGGCAAATGCAGAGGGTGGCGATTGCCCGCGCCTTGGTTAATGAGCCGGATTTGATTTTGGCTGACGAGCCGACAGGAAATTTGGATTCAAAAACAGGCGATGTTGTTTTAAATACCTTTAAAAATTTGAACAAGCAGAAAGGGCATACTATTATTCTAATTACTCATGAAAGATATGTGGCCGAGCACGCCGACAGGATTATAGAAATAAAAGACGGGTTGATAGTCGCGGATAACAAAAACACGAAAACACTCGGCTTCGCCCCGCCCCTCGCGAGGAGCGGGGCTTCGCCTCAAAACACAAAAACACAAAAACACTAAATATATGACGGAGTTTCAGGAAAAATTAAAAAAGCTGATGGACGAGTATGTTCATTTTGTTTATGGCGCGACCCGCAAGTTTCCTAAAGAGGAATTATATTCAAGCGTCTCGCAGTGGAGAAGGTCTACGTTATCAATAATCT
>VMTK01000010.1 GCA_013791585.1 Candidatus Falkowiibacteriota bacterium | reverse complement strand
TGTCAATCCCTGAATATACTATACCGTTTTTAACGGCAAGCTAAGGAAAGTTTTTTAATAAATAATTTGGTAAATTTTATCGGCGATTGGTAGTCAGCGCTCGTATGTATCCTTTTTCTATTGTAATATTTCATTCTTTTATTAATAAATTTCTCAAGCTCTTTGAAAGTTATTGTTTCATTGAATTCGTCTTGGCATTCTTCTTTTAACCGCCCGAAGAATGATTCTTGCCCGGGATTATCAGTCGGCGTGCCGGGAGTGGAATAAGATAGGCGCATATTTGATTTCAATACAAAATCAACATAACTATATCCTGTATATTGGCTGCCTTGATCTTGGTGGCAAAGCAGTTTATTGGGAATTCTTTTAATAAGCTTCCCAATCGACTGCTTGGCCATCTTAAGCGAATCCATTATCAAATTGGCTTCCATGCTCTTTTTTATGCTCCAGCCGTAAACCATCTGCCCGAATACATCCTTATGAACCGCAAAATAGGCCTTGTCTTTTCCTGAATTGAAATATATTTCCGTAATATCAGATGTAATCGCTTGAAACGGCTCTGTAATAGCTGTCCGTATCAACAGGTTGGCTCTATCTGATAAAGAGATAAGAATTTTCTTAATCACGCTTTTCTTGGCTTTCTTGTTTTTTCGCCTAAGCTCCAGCCGCCATAGCCTTAAAAGCCTGCTCAGAGCATCTCTGCCGACATGAATTTTATGTTCGTTCCAAAGAGCCGCTTTTATCCTTTTAACTCCATAATGGCAATTTTCCTTAATTATCCTTTCAATTTGGCTCTTTAAATGCCCGTATTTGGCCGCAAAACTTTCATCGGGATGCTTGTGCCCATAAAATGTGTTTTTAGATATTCCGCATAATCCGCATATCCTGTTTATGGAGAATAATCCGGCAGCTGCCTGTTCCCTGGCGAATCTGACTATGCTGTATTTGGGGATTCGTAGAAATCTGAAAAATTTTTTAACAGGCTTAATTCTACTTCTTTTTTTCCCAGCATCTGTTCCAGCCTGCCTATTTTATTTTTTAGCTGATTTTTTTCCTGATCCGGAGAAGTCTCAAAAGCATGAGAGCCTCTTTCTGTGAGCTGCATTCGCCAATTGGACAATAGATTGACTGATACTCCGTATTGTCTGGATATCTCGGATAGATTATCTTTCTTAATGGAATCAAT
>VMTK01000023.1 GCA_013791585.1 Candidatus Falkowiibacteriota bacterium | reverse complement strand
CTTCTATTTTTGCAATCGTATGAAAAGCAAGATTTGCCCTTTTTGAAAGCACATCTTGAGAAATACCGAGCTTGTTTCGGTATTTTTTTATATTCCCGCTAATTATGGATTTTTCGTTTGACATATTCGTATAGTTTTACTATTATAGTTGTATAGTATTAAAATCATCACTTATCAATAGTTAGTATATGAAATTTTACTCATTTAGTCAAACAAAAATTTTAGGGAGTTCCTTGTCGTTGCCCCCTCCTTCGCTAAAGCTACGGCGGACAGGCGTGAATGGGTTGGGTGGGTTCCACCTTCGCATAGCTACGGACGGGCAAGGGCAACCTCTCTTTTGGTTGCGCATTTTGCTTTGCGAAATACAAAATTTGAAAACGAAAAAAAATATTCAAACTTCATCCAAAAAACATAACATGGTTGTGATTTGCTCAACCTGCGCTTTTGGATCAGGAACTTTACCGACAAGAATTTGTCTGGCAGAGTCTAATTTTCGTTTTGTTTGCTGGTCTAACATAATTATTTTTTATGAGATTTTAAAAACTTTTTTATTTCGCGATCAAAATCAGATTCAAAAAGTTTATCTTGAATCGGTCGGTATTTTTCAAACTCGCTTTCAACAAAAACTTTTGCCATCTCTGCCGTTATTTTGCCGGCATTGTCGAGAATTTTCTCATTATTGAATTTCAAAAAAGCATTTAGCTTTCCAGACCAATCCGCCATTGTCATCGGGATACATTTTTCTGCCTGATTTTCTGCATAATCAAGATACATGGTTACGATGCGGTTTAAAAATTTTATTTCTTTTTCATTCAAATAATTTTTGGCAATCACAACATCGGATTTTAAAATTTTTCCATTCGGGGATTTTTTCCAAGAGGTTAGCCCCATATAATTTTTTTTATGGTTCGCGCGATCTGTTATCAATTCCGCTGCTGTGTGCCCGTGCGTAGCAAAATGTAGCTTATTTTGAACATTGGCAAAAAAATCTTTCGTAGTAGGCGAATTAAGATTATAATCAAGCGCAGTCGCATAAATATCCGTAATTTGCTGATAAAAATTTCGCTCGCTTTCCCTAATATCGCGAATTTCCAGAATTAAATCCTTAAAATATTGTTTGCTCAAATACGCTCCATTTTTCAGCCTAACATCATCTAAAACATACCCGCGAATAGCAAAATCTTTCAAAACTTTATTTGCCCATACGCGAAAATTTGTTGCTTTCTCTGAATTAACACGAAAACCAATAGCGATTATTGTTTCTAAATTGTAATGTTTTGTTTGATACTGTTTTCCATCAACAGCAGTTATTCGGAAATTCCGAATAACTGAATTTTCATCTAATTCTCTATTTTCAAAAATATGCTTTAAGTGCTCATTTATATTCGGAATATTTACATCAAAAAGTTTGGCAATCAGTTTTTGAGTTAGCCATACATTTTCATCTTCTACGCGAACTTCAATGCCTTCTTCGCCTGCTTGAGAGGTGAAGATCAGAAATTCTGCGGTGGAATTGCGGATAGTTAATATTTTATTATCTTTTTTCATTTTTTTTTAAATTATCTCATAAATTGATTAACCGGCACATAATCTTTGACATATGCAGGAACAGTCTCGCGAAATCCATTCAATTCTTTGTATTCCGCCATAGTGAAGCCAGCATATTCTCGCGGAAATCGTTTATTATTTATCTCATTGCGAAAATGTTCATTGGAAACATACGCTTTCAGATAATTTTTGATATGCGGAACATATTTGCTTGTCCTTTTTCATTATCAAAAAATCTCCAGCCCGCTTGTTCTAGGAGTTTGTTTATTTTTATTCGCGCTTTTGCTTCTTTAGAATTTGCCATAATTTATTTCATTAAATCATCAAGCGAAACGCCCAGCGCGTCCGCAATTTTTTTAACAGTATCAATGGTTGGATTGGGAGTAGAGCCAGCTTCTATTTTTGCAATCGTATGAAAAGCAAGATTTGCCCTTTTTGAAAGCACATCTTGAGAAATACCGAGCTTGTTTCGGTATTTTTTTATATTCCCG
>VMTK01000038.1 GCA_013791585.1 Candidatus Falkowiibacteriota bacterium | reverse complement strand
GTTCGATTCCAGAATCTAACGCAACAAATTTGGCGCGAAGCGCTAAAAATGCTATGTTAGAATTCTATGAAAAATTATAAAAGATTAAGTGATTTAGAGCGAGAAGAAATTAGCCGAATGCTCTCTCAAGGTTGTTCTTTCCAAGGCATTGCCAAACAGTTAAATCGGCATGTAAGCACCGTTAGTCGGGAAGTCGGCGCTGGTAGCTGCAATAAGCACACTTACAGAGCTGCTAAAGCGCAAAATCGAGCCAGAAGAAATGCTGGCAAAAGGAAGGTAGGCAGGTTTAAGCTGGATGGCAATCAGAAACTTAAATTCTACATTTGCGAAAAACTAAAACTCAAATGGTCGCCGGTACAGATTGCGGAAGAGCTAAAAAAAGATTATCCTGATAATATGGATATGCGCATTTCACCAGAGGCAATTTACACCTATATTTATGTTCTTCCCCGAGGGGCTCTCAAAAAAGAGCTTACCTCTTGCTTGCGGCAAAATCGTAAAAGAAGACATAAGCAGTCCAGAGGCTTTAAAATTGAGCGAAAAATAGAGGATATGCTCTCTATTGAAGAACGACCGAAAGAGGTTGAAGACAGAATAATACCAGGACATTGGGAAGGTGATCTAATTATAGGAAAGAACAATCGTTCGGCTCTTGGCACTCTGGTAGAGCGCACGACCCGCACGACTATCCTTGTCCCTGTTAAAAGCAAAGAAGCGAAAGTTGTCGCCAAATCCTTTGCTAAGGAAGTAAAGAAATTGCCTCAACAGATGAAATTATCAATGACTTACGATCAAGGCAGGGAAATGGCGAAGCACAAATTGTTTACTGATATAACCGGCGTTAAAGTCTATTTCGCACATCCGAGAAGCCCTTGGGAGCGAGGCACTAATGAAAATACTAATGGGCTGATCAGGCAATTTTTTCCGAAAGGAACAGACTTTAATAAAGTATCCAGATATGAAGTGAAAAAAGCTCAGCATCTTCTAAATGGACGTCCCAGAAAAGTCCTCGGCTTCCAAAAACCTTATGAAGTTTTTAACCAACTAATTAATCAACGCTGTTGCGTTAGAAGTTAGAATCCAAG
>VMTK01000037.1 GCA_013791585.1 Candidatus Falkowiibacteriota bacterium | reverse complement strand
CGCCGGATTCATATTTGACAATATTTTCAGCTGTGTTATTATATAATTAGTTAATTGAATAATTATGTAATTATATAATTTTATGGAAACTAAAACATTAAAACTATTCGGCACAGGGCAGATAACGATTCCGAAAGAATGGCGGGAATTTTTCGGAGCGGATATACTGAAAGCCGTATTTGACAAGGACAAAAATGAAATTAAAATCAAGCCGGTAAGAATGGTGGAAATGGAAGAAACAAAATGGGTGCCGTTGAAACAATTGGAAAAAGACTTGGATCAAGTTAATTTGAACAAAAAGTTTAAAAAAGAATTGTTAGACGGCTATAAGAAATCAGATTTTTATTTAAATAAAAAATAATGAAATACAAAATCAGGCCTATAAAACCGCGCTTAAGCGAATATCTTGATAAGCTCGGTTTATTTAAAAAATGGGAAAAAGCAAGAATTTTTTTAGAAAATGATTTGTCGCATCCATCATTAAATTTTGAGAAGATAATTTTGAAAAGCGCGATTTTTTATAGTTTTAGGGTTGATAAAAAATATCGCGGGATTTGTATTTTGGATAAAAATATCATTGAGATTATTTTATTTACGAATCATTATAAATAAAAAACACCAAAAGCAAGCCCGCCTATGCTCCGCGGGTTGAAGGGTTTATAAAGAATTTGGAAGCGGGGTAGAGACGTGTTGCGCCTTGAGGGATTTTTAAAAATGTGTTTGACGCAAGAGAAATAGTTTGTTATATTAAAAGTAGCATATGTTACTTTTAATATAACCTTAATTTTATGAGATTCAAAAATCCATTAGACAAAGTTCTTCCCTCTAAATCCAAAATTAGAATTTTGCGATATCTGGTTAATTATGGAAGAGAAATTTCTGTTAGAGAATTTTCCAGAGAAGTAGGCATGGCTCCGCCAAACATATTAAAAACATTAAAGGAGCTGGAAGAAGAGAACATAACTATTAAGAAGCGATTTGGCAGATCAGTAGTCTACACCTTAAATAAAGGCCATTTTTTAGTTGATAAAATTATTGAACCTTTGTTTAAGCATGAGGCAATGGCCAAAAATGAGTTAGAAAAAAAAATTAAAAAATATATAAAATTTTCTTTTGAGTCAATTATACTTTTTGGCAGTATTGCCAGAGGAGAAGAAAGCGCGCGAAGCGATATTGATATAGCTTTCATAATTCAAGATTCATGTAATGTTGAAAAAATTGAAAAAGACGCTTTATCAATTAATCCGATTTTAAGCAAATATTTCGGCAACACTATTTCCCCGATTATTATAAAAAAGTCTGATTTTATAAAAAGATTAAAAGGCGGCGATCTTTTTATCAGCTCAATAGTGAAAGAAGGCGAAGTGATAGGAGGAAAATTAATCAGTGATTTATTATGACAAATATCAAAACGCGCCATGAGTCCGGCTGGAAAAATTATTTAATAAAAGCCGAGCAATTTTTAGAAACCGCGCGCGACGCTTATTTCAAAGAGAATTGGAATGCTGTCGGGCTGAATGCCGTACACTCCGCGATATCCGCCAATGACGCGTTAACATCTTATTACGGGAAAGTTCGGTCAATAAGCGAAAAACACAGCGATTCCATAAGCTTGCTCTTGGAAGTTTTTAAGAATGACAAAGAATCAAAAAGCTGTTCAAGGCACATCTCTTGGCTTATTAACAGAAAAAATTTAGTTGAGTATGAATCCCGCCTTTTTTACGAAAAAGAAGCTGAAGAATCATTAAAGCATGCCGATAGATTTTTATTTTGGGCAAAGGGCAAATTGCCGAAATAATCACATTTCACCAAAAATAAACCCGGCCTGCGCGCCGCGGATTGAGGAGTTTATAAAGAATTTGGAAGCGGGGGAGCTGGAATTATAATGGATGAACGCGGCAATCGTGGAATTCATATTTGACAATATTTTTATTAGCGCTATAATTGAAGTATAGTTAAATTTTAGTACTAACCATTGAAATTTATGTATATTAAGCGAAATTTAGAAGGCAAGATTCTATCGTTTTTAAATTCTCCTGAAATTATAGCGATTGCCGGGGCGCGCCAATCAGGCAAAACAACCCTAATTAACCAAATAATAAGCAAGGTTAATGGCGCTGTTTCCGTGTCCTTTGAAGATCAGAATGTTTTAAAAATGTTTGAAAAAAATATTGATGATTTTGTTAATATTTATGTTAAAGGAAACAAATATTTGTTTATTGATGAATTTCAATACGCAAAAAGCGGCGGGAAGCTTCTTAAATATATTTTTGACGCGCAAAAAATAAAGATTATAATAACCGGCTCATCAGCGATAGACTTGACAATCAGAGCGGTAAAATATTTAGTTGGCAGAGTTTTAATCTTCAACCTTTATCCTTTTAATTTTGAGGAATTTTTATTAGCTAAAGATAAAAACTATTTTAAAATATACAAGCAATACAAAGAGCAAATTCGCGGATTTAATAGCGCCAGCGTAAAAATAGGGGAGCAGGCCCATAAGAAATTATTAGAATATTACGAAGAATATTTGCTCTTTGGCGGCTATCCGCGCGTTGTAATAGAAAATAATTATGAGTCAAAAAAAGAGCTTTTGCGCAATATCTATAATACATATTTTTTAAGGGATGTAAGAGATATTTTAGGGTTAATTGACGATTATAAATTAGGCAATTTGATTAACGCCCTTGCTTTGCAGACAGGCGGGCTTATCGGGTATGGCGAATTGTCGCGGTTGTCAGGTTTTTCTTATCCGTCCTTAAAAAAATATTTGAATTTTTTGGAAAAAACTTTTATTTGCCGATTCGCGAGGCCGTTTTATAGAAATAAAAGATCAGAGATTGTTAAAAATCCAAAAGTTTATTTTTTTGATTCCGGCTTAAGAAATTCCATAATAGATGATTTTAGAAAATTAGAGAAGAGAACGGATAAAGGCGCGCTGCTGGAAAATGGATTAGCCGAAGAATTTATTAAACATGATTATAAATTTAATTTTTGGCGCGATAAAAAAAAGAATGAAATTGATTTTATATTATTGCTGGGCGGCGGCAGAACAATTGCCGTAGAATCAAAAAGTTATTTAAAAGACGGCAATATCGCTCCGGTTAAAGTTTTTAATGGAAAATATCCGGACATAGATATTTATTTCAGCTATTTGAATGTTTGTAAAAAATTAGTTAATCAAGAAAGAATTTATCCTGTTTATTTATTTTAGCAAAAATCCGGAATAATGCCGGCAATGAAATTTAAAACATCAAAAATAAACCCGGCCCGCGTTTCCGCCGGATTCATATTTGACAATATTTTCAGCTGTGTTATTATATAATTAGTTAATTGAATAATTATGTAATTATATAATTTTATGGAAACTAAAACATTAAAACTATTCGGCACAGGGCAGATAACGATTCCGAAAGAATG
>VMTK01000035.1 GCA_013791585.1 Candidatus Falkowiibacteriota bacterium | reverse complement strand
TGACAGCAGGGGGATTTCACGTGTTTTTTAGACATACACATGAATTTTCCCATAAAACTACTATTTTGTCTTTAGTGTTAGATAAAATTTTAATAAATTTTCCACCAAATTAAGTTACTTATACCCCATATAGCAATATAATAACTATTTCCCATTCTTTTTCTCTTTCAAAAATTCTGTTGCTTCTTTCACCGTCTTTTCTATTTCTTCTATTTTTTCTTTATCTTTCTCTCTTTTTTCTTCCAGCATAACTCTTTCTTCCGCTCTAATATTTTTATCTATTGCCTCCTTGACTTCATAAAATCTTAATATGGCGAAAACAAATAAGGCGGCGAAAACAATGCCGATGAAATTAAGAAGAAAAAGTCCAAGAGCGCCAACCGCCATGTTCCATTCAAAAAAAGATATGGCTATTCCCAGCGCTGACAGCGGAGGAATTAAAGAAACTGAAATAGCCACACCCGGAAGAGTTTCGGAAAGAGACGGCCGAACCATGGCAAAAGCCACAGCGCCTCCGGAAAAAAGGCCTATCAAGAAGTAAGACAAGCTGGGATAAGCGCGCGCCACGATTTCCGGGGTAATCTCTTTATGAATTGCCAAAAAAGACATAATCAACGATATTAAGACTATCAAACACATTGACTGCAAAATAACCAAGCCGGATCTTTTCATCAGCTTCTGATTCCCGACAACAACTCCCATTGACAAGCTTAAAATAGGAGAAAGAATAGGCGCCACCAGCATGCCTCCGATAACAATCGCGATGTTATTCATCAGCAAGCCGAGCGTTACGATTATGGCTGACAAAATCAGCATTAAAAAAAAGTCATAATTGGGAGCGCTTTCATGGAACAGTTTTTCAACTGCCTGGGTTTTTTGCGTTTTGGTGAGTTTGGCCGGTTTGAGAATCATAATATTTCGGTCCCCTCTTAGGATGTCCCCTCTTGAGAGGGGGTAGGGGGTGTGTTAGCGGTGGGTTTTATGTTTATTAAAATAAGATTAATATCATTATACCATATTTTTATTTTTAGCAAAACAGAAGCGCAAAAGCGCTTCTGTTTTTTTAATAACTTGTTAAATAAAAAAATTAATTTCAGTATAATTCGTTAATCCCCGCAATATCGCCTGTCCCCAAAGTTCGCTTTTTCGTTTCTCCATTGCTGCTATATCCATACATTGTTAATTCTGCGCTTTTTGAAACATACAAATCAGCTAATCCATTGTGTCCGAATTCATGGGTTGCGATGTTTTGGAGGTCCATAGCATTGTTCGCGCAAACATCATCTATGCTCCAGACATACGCTGTATTAAATACGACATCAGATTCTACTATTTCCTTGGTTGTCCGATAAAACCAAAATGAATTCATTGCAATAGTCCCGCTAGTTCCAAGGTCGTTCCATGTAACTCTATTTTTTCTGTCACCGCTATCGAAACCACTTTCAGTTGTTAAGAGATCATCATTAAAAAGTTCGAAATCTCCAATAATCGCAGTATCCCATGTTTCCAAACTCGCGCTTAAAGCAGTTCTTACGGCGTCGTCATCCAATCCGCTTCCAGTAGTATTTACTTCATATTGCATAGTATCAGCCCATTTTATTCCTTTAAACAATAATTTATACATATCTACCGTATCATCAACAACTGGTTTAGGCCTTGCCGCAGATTTAGATCCTTTCGCGTAATGCACAAAAGCATATCCTTCCACAACTTTTCCTTTATCCATTGATTCTCCAAGATAAAAAACTCCCGGAGCAACTTCTTTCGCGTTTTCCGGAAGCGAAAATTCATTATTCTTTTCAACCGTGGGATTAACCGCTTTGCCGGCCTTAGAATCCGGCTTTCCTGCTATTACCGCGCTTACGGAAAATAATAAAGCAAGCATTAGCACTGCTAAAATTAAAATTTTCTTCATAGTTTTTTTCTTAATTAAATTAATTATAAATTAAATAAAATAAATACGACCTTTTTTCTAATTATATCATATCATAATCTCAACCATTTTTTCAATACCAGCCAAAAAAATCCCAATCTTGTATTCTTGGCGGCGGTATATTGGGATGACTTTCCGGGCGAAGAAACATTAATCGGCTCAACATCTTCTATTTTTAAATCCGCGTTCGGAAATAATTTCCAAACCATGGAGCGGAAAGCATTGGCCGCATCCGTAAATTTTTCTTCATTAGTGGTTGTCTTTGCTATTACTGTTTTTCTGCCTCCTCTTCTTTCAACCACATAAGCTGTTTCAATCTCTCCGTCGCGGCGCTTTTTGCTTAATAATTTAAACGAAACCGGCCCTTGGCCGTCTTCAAGCCAAGGGGAGCGGATGATTTTATAAGCGCTTTCGCCTTTTTTTATTTCAAGAATCGCTTTCATGTTTATAAGAATCACACGTTTGAATAAAAATAATAATTATTTTGATTTAAATCGAACAATGAAAATATGAAAGTACAAGAATATGAAAGTACAATATTTTAATATCCTTGTATTTTAGCATGCAGCCTGCATAACATTTTATTAATTATCAAATAACGCAAACTCATATATTCATAATTTAAATTTTCATTGCCTGCTCTTCTATGCCGGACAGCATTATTAATGACAAATTAAATTTGCCTTTCTGCTCCGGATACATGGTGATTAATTCGCCAAGCGACTTTTTCAAAATCGCCAGGCATTCGCCTAAAACATATTTGGTATACTTGTAATCTTCCTCGCCGTATTCATCGCCCTGCTCAATATGCCAGCGATTGCACAGCTGGCGGTAAATTTTGGCCAAAATCGTATTGGAATACCACAGCAAATCCAAACCCGGCTCAAGCTCCGGCCATGCGTCAAGATTGTCGTATGCCTGTTCAGCCATTTTGTGAATATCAGCGCTCCACTCCGCGGCTTGATTGTAAAATGGAAAATCATTCGGCTCGGGCGGCTCTTGAATATCATCTATATTTTCTATGTCAAACCCATGCGCCGCGGCATCGGCCTTAATCATGGACAGCATTTCTTTGAAATCATTGCCCACATCTTCCAGCGCAACCGACATGTCGTCAGGATTTTCCCCTGCCGCGATATGGCGCGCTCTCTCGCGCTTGATCTTGCCGCAAATTTTGCAATCATCGCGATCGCACGGCACGCGCCGCCAAGCGCATTCCATCCATTCAGGCATTTGAAATTCTTCTTTGTTTTTTATTTTATTTTTACGCTCTTTCTTTGCCATAATTTATTTTTTAACGCATTTATAACTGTTAATCTTTATAAACCGCCAATACTTGTTCCGGATTAACTTCCATTATATCATTAATTCTTGCTTCCTGCGACACTTTATAGATTATCTCATCCCGCGCTTGCGTAACTTCTCTAATAGTTGATATTCTCTTTGAACCTCTGTCGTTAAACAAAACAACATCATTAACTTTAAGCTCATTTTGATTAAAGCATTTATTAAAAATAGCTCTTCTGCCTTCCTTAAGCAGCGGTTCCATTGAGCTTCCGACGACTTGCACCGGATAAACGCATAATACCTTGCCGGCTGTTTTATTGTTTTTTAAAACATCCGGAATCCCGCCGGCAGGCACAAATCTGATAAAGGCAATCAGGAGCGCGATTAAAACCGCAAAAATTACAGCCGCGATTTTTAAAACTTTTTTATTCATAAGATTGGTTTATTTATTATTGAAATAATTTTTATTTTAAAAATCTACATATCTCCACCCGTCTTGCTTCTTCTTTCCGCCGTATTTGCCTGATTTCAAAATCTCAAAATCAATTACTTTTTTACCTTTTTTTTTCATCCAAAATTTGTTTTGATTTTGCGATTAGTTTATTTATTGCTTGTTTCTGCATGTTTTTAGTTTTTATAATCATATTAAAATTATTTTTCCAACAATTCTTCAATCGCACTCTCAAACTCTCCTTTGAACAATCTGCCATCTATTAAATATTCTGCAAACTCCGCGTAACTTTCAGGACTGAGAAAATGAAAAAAGTATTTTTGTTTAATCCCTTCATTTTTTAATTCTCTGTTTAAATCCGCAAAATGTTTTTTCGCCCATTTATATTTTGCTTTATTCTCGTCCGAATCATCCCCATCTGACTTTATTTCCACAACAACAATATTATTTCCAATTTTCAAGAAAAAATCAGGATTAAAATTACCTTGTGTCGGGTGTTCGCCTTTTCTCCATGAATATTCAATGCTATAAAATCCAACATCTCTTGATTTTATCCATGCGTCAATTTTTTGGTAAATTTTATCGCTAATAAGCAGATCAACAAATTTTTCTTCTGGCATTTTGTTTGTTAGCACTTTATCAACTGGAGTCTTAAAAATATGATGATTTACTTCAACTAAAGAATACTGTTCGCCGCGAGAAAGTTTTTGATTCTCTTGAATAAGATCTTTCAATATCTCTGCTTGTTTCGGACTACATTCTTGTTCAAAATTATCAAAATAAAATACAGTCGCGCCGCGCTTAACATTTCCAACAGCTATGCTTTCTTTCTCAAGAGATTTTGTATTTATTTTTACGGGCTTGCTAATCTTTCTTTCAAATATAGCTGACTTGCCTTTCTTCCTTAATAAAGTGCCGAATGCCTGTAAAATTCTTTGTTTATTATCTTCTCTTACTCTCCCGCTTTTTATGCCTCTTCTTTTTAGTGAATTTTCTATAATATTTCTAATCTCTTCTCTTGGCGGAATTTGATTTTTGTAATCACCGCCAGGCAATTTTAAAATTTTCGCTTCCCAGTCGCGTATTGAAAATTCATTCATTATTTTATCAGCAACTTCGTCAATGGAATAAGTGTTATATTCAATCACTGTATCTTTGACAAACCCTGCTCCTGATAAATTTTCATATTCTGTCGCTTTCTGCTTTTGTTCAATCTGGGAAACTAAATCTATATATCCTTTGGAATAATCAAAAACTTTTGTATTCTTTTTCGCTTCAACTGTTTTTTCTCGCTTATCATAATTTATGGTATGCAGATCAAAATGATATTTAGCATGTTCTCCGGTTTTCAAAACCTCGCTTGTTAAGCGCATTTCAATTTCCAAAATCTCATCAACAAGCCCGCGAATATTGCGGCTCCAAGCGTCATGATTAAAAACGCGCACTTTCGGCTGTGGTGATTTATATTCTTCAGGAATGCGCAAGCCGCGCCCCAGAACTTGAGCGATTAAAAGTTTTGAATTAAAAGCTCGGTCTTCCCAAGGAACAATTTGGAAAACATTTTTTACATCCCATCCTTCCGTAAGCATGGAAACAGAGACAATCCATTCAACCGAATTTTCTTTGTCGTCAACATTTTTCAATTCAATGACATTCTTTTTATGATCTTTGTGCGAGGTAACAATTAAAACTTTTTTCTCTACCGCTTTGCGGGATATTTTTTCTTTCTTTTCCAAAAAATCCATCAGGTCCTCTTTAAGTATTTTTGCTTTTGCGATATTACCAGTTATTAAAATTGTGAGCGGTTTTATCAAGCGGTATTTTTTTACAAATTCGTCATGGTTATCATAAATTTTTTGGAATTTCTCTGTATTGCCTATGCTTTCATCTTTCGCCACATAATCAACGGATTTTACTACTTTGTCATCAACCGCTTGGCGGATTGAATAGCGGTAAATAACATCATTAAAATATTCGTCATTTGTGTAAGCCGTGCCGGTAAATCCTAAAATATATTTAAAGTTAAAATCAGGACTTAATAAAAATCCTCTCCATTTTCTAATGTCTTTGTCGCCGGCAGAATTATAGGCATGATGAATTTCGTCATTAAGCGCTAAAACTTTTCCGCCATTTCCTTTCAAACTGTCATCAATGGATGATCCTGTTTTTTCATAAACAGCGTGGATATTTTCAACGCAAATATCGTTATTTTTTATTGTTTTATTCGCGTCAATTATTCTCGGATTTTTAAAAACCGCTGTATTTGGCAAGGTTGCTTTTATTCTGTCATCGCCTGATAAATTTTCAAATTTTTCTTTTAGCCCTGATTCAATTGTTAAAGACGGACAAAGCACTAAAACTTTATCAACCAATCCAAGTCCTAAAGCGATTTGCGCGATGCCGTAAATCACATAACTTTTTCCTGTTCCTGTCGCTAAATCAATAACCGCTGATAACTTATGCGGCAATGGCAAATTTTTTTGATAATCCCGAACATTTTTATATCTCTTTTGCAATTCAGAATTTTTTCTAAAATTTTCTTCCGCTAAATCTTCAATAGATTTATACTCGCCGGAAGCAAGATAAATAATCGCATTAGTGATTGCTTCTTTTTGATATTCCCTATCGCCGCAAAGCACATCAACAAAATCAACCCATTGTTTCAAATTGAGTTTTTTGGGATCAAAGGTTTTCTTAACCTCCAATATCAAATCTTGCGTTTTGTAAATTTTTATATCCGGCATAGTTATTTTAAAAATTTTTTATCCTCTGGTTTTTTAAGATAATTTTCTTTGCTTGAAATTGGCTTGCCGAGCCGCTTTTCTAATTTTTTTCTGGCGCCGCCCGCAATATCTCCGCCGGTTTCAGCGTCAGCTTTTAATTTCGGAAGTCCTTTTGAATCTTCTGTTTTGTGGATTTCTGTTGTCGCTCGCTCGCCAAGCATGGTAAAAATCAATTCCAGATCATTCATATGATCCCGTAAATTTTCCCTATGTAAATTTTTATGCTTTTTATATTGGCTCGGCGTCATGCCAAAAGTAGCTTTGGAAATTTCCGCGGTCAAAATTTCATAATCTCTTTGCTCTTTAGCTCCCCGTTTATGCCACTCGTCAGTTAACTCCTCGCGAATAGCAATGCCGCGCATTCGTTTTTCAATCCAATCTTCAGAATATCCTTTGAGCTTATACAATACTCTTGTTCGCTTAGTAGCCAATTCAGGATCTTCTATTTCTTTTATCCTCTCATATCCGACTTTCGCCAGCCATCGCTTAAATGGCTCTGCTTTTGGCGAAGGGATTGATTGAATAATGCGGAAAATTCCCTCTGTGTTCGCGCTGGTTATTTTTCTTTTTTTGCCATCTTTAGCCGTCATTTCAAGTGGGGTACAAATTGTACCCCAGTAGGAATTTAGCTCTGAATCTCGTTGTCTTATTCTTTTTATATATTGTCTTACATCTGCGCTGTCAGTCAGCGCTTCTACCACATCAGCAACCGAAAACCACCATTCATTTTTATAAATAGTTTTTCTGATTTCCTTGCCTTTAAAAATAGCTATTTGGGTTGTCATATTTTTATCTTAAAAACCTCCCTAAATTCATTCCCATAAATATCAACATAAATCGCCATTATATTTTTACCGCAAGATTTTTTAGGAAATTCTATTTTGTATTTATCGTTCGCAATATCTTCCGCAAAATAATAATCATCCATCATAAACTCATCTCCTTTATAATTTTTATCCGCTAAAACCATTGCCAAACTTTCAAAGTTTTCTAATTTCTCGCCAGTTTCATCTTGGGCGTAAGCGGACTCAAACTTTTTAATTCGCAAAACAATTTTATCTTTCAGTTTTTTTATTTCTGAGTTTACTTCCGGCTGGCGGATAAAATGAAAGCCGATCGCCTCGTCAAGATCATTAATATTTCTTTTGCTTTGCGGTTGGCGAAGTTTCTTAAACTGCACTTTGTGCAATTCTTTGATAACCTGATACGGCACTTTCAAAAAGTAATAACGGACATTATCTATTTGGTAATAGTCGCTGATGAAATCAACATTATTTGCCGGAGCAATAACATAAAACCGCCCGTCAATTTTCTTGCCGATATTTTTATGCAATTCCCGCAGATATTTTTCATCAACGCTTGTATTTTTAAAATCCCAATACGGAAAAATTTTTACATAAAATTCCCGTTTTTTTCCGTCAATTTCCACTCCGCTAATTTGCTTTTTGCTTATTTCTTCAATTTCAAATAATCGTTTTACAAAATCAATATATTCATCTTTTTTAAGAGCAAAAATTTTTCCAAGATCATAAAGCCCGGAAGCAACAACACCAAAAGATTTTGCCGGCTTGCCGTATTTCTTTTTTAAATCTTCCAAGTCTTTACTTTTATCAATTTCCAACAATCGTTTTTGCGTTGTATAAATTGCCAATTTGCCAATATCACAACCGATCCAGCGACGATTTAATTTTTCCGCAACCGCAAGCGTTGTCCCGCTACCGCAAAAAAAATCCATTACTAAATCTCCTTCATTTGTGCTTGCCTTGATAATCCTTTCAAGCAATGCTTCTGGTTTTTGCGTTGGATAATTCCCCGACTCATCTCTTTCTCTTGAAGCAGATCCTTGTATCATGGGTATTTCCCAAACATCAGACATATATGTTCCTTTTGACACTTCATCAGTTTTTATTTTTTTTATTGTTCCTCTTTCAGTTATTTCAGTAGTTAATTTTATATCACCAAATGCCTTTAATGTAGATGCTGACTTTTCTTCATATAACTGATTCCATAATACTTGATTAGTTTTTGTATACCTAAATATAGTATCATGCATTTTTTGAAAGTTTTTTTGTGGTGCTGGCCACCTTCTATATCTCCATATAATTTCATTTTTAAAGTAGTTTTTAACAAACAATTCATCCATCAAAACTTTTACATAGTGACTCATTTTTTGATCAAGATGAACATATATACTTCCATCATCTGCTAAAATTTCTCTTGCTAAAATTAATCTTCTTCGTAAAAATTCTACAAATTCAGCCCCTTTCTTTTTGTCATTATACGCCTTCGCTCCTTCTTTATTTTGAAATTCATCTTTTGTCGCAAACGGCGGATCAATGTAAATCAATTTTACTTTCCCTTTAATTTTATTCTTAATCAAAGGATCTTCATTTTTATAAAATGTTTTTAAAATTTGCAGGTTGTCGCCGAAAACTAAAAGATTATGCCAATCCCCGCATTTATGCGCGGGGCAGGCCTTAGAATAAAGCGGATACTTCTTGCCATTAAATATTTTTTCAATCTGCAGCGGCACCGCCTTTGCCTCTTCATTATCCGCCAAAATATCCTCTTTGCGCATTTTGCCGGCATAAACAAGCTCATATTCCTTTTGCTTTGTTGGAAATAAAGCATATTTATATTCAAGCGGAATTTCTTTTCCGTTTTTCAGCGCGTCAATCAAAAATTCAATATCGTATTTGTTAAGTTTTTTCATAATATCGTATTTACTGCAAAATTTAATAATTATATCTTTAATTCTATTTTTATCTTAACCCCTTAACTCTTTTCGGCGCTAAAAAATTCCCACCGCTCACAACCTTTTTCCCTGTTTTGCTTTCTAATTCTTTCCTCGCGTTCTTCGCAATACGACCGCCTTTTTTAGCCGGAATTTTATTTTTTTCCAAACCTTTAGATTCCATAGTTTCCGCAATCTGCCGAGTGGAAAGCTCCGCAAGCGCCGTAAAGACCAATTCCGCGTCAGACATATGATCGCGCAAATTTTGTGTTTTTAATTTTTTTAAATTTTTATGTTCCCTGACCGACAAATCGCTCCATTCCCGATGGATAATATTTGTCAAAATAGCGTACTCATCTTTTTCTTTAACTTCATTGTCTTTCCAATAATCCGTCAATTTATTTCTAATCTCCTGCCCCATCATTCTTTGCTGAATCCATTTTTGGCTTCGGCCCATTCTTTGCCAATAATCACGGCCGCGATTAAGCGCTTTGCCAGGATCGTTTATTTCCTCTATTCTTTCATAACCAACTCTGGCAAGCCAAAGTTTAACCGGTTCAGCTTTCGGACTTGGAACAGATTGAACAAGACGCAATAATGTTTCTACATCTGCTACATCGGTTTTATAAAATTTTCCGTCAGCAGATTGCATTTTCAGTTGGTCACATTTTGTGACCAACTGACTTCCTTCATTTTTTAAGCGGTTTTTAAGAGTAGTCCAATAACTTTTTGCTTTTTTAAAATCAACCTGTTCGGTAAGAACAGAAATAATATCAATTATTGAAAAATACCATTTTTCTTTCTTGCCATCCCAAAGCCGGCGTATCTTTTTGCCTTCAAAAATTGTAATTTGTTTGTTGTTTATTTTTTTATTTGACATAAAATTATTTTAATTACATCTTTAATTCTATAATTTATCGCCTAGTTAGTCAATTATTATACAATCTTGGATTCTAACTTCTAACGCAACAGCGTTGATTAATTAGTTGGTTAAAAACTTCATAAGGTTTTTGGAAGCCGAGGACTTTTCTGGGACGTCCATTTAGAAGATGCTGAGCTTTTTTCACTTCATATCTGGATACTT
>VMTK01000054.1 GCA_013791585.1 Candidatus Falkowiibacteriota bacterium | reverse complement strand
AGTAAAACTCACGGATTAAATTCTGTAAAATTTTTCTTGAAGTGGACCCAAGCATTAATGCTTTGCCGCAAAAAAATTATTTGCAAAGGAACAAGTTTTCCACCAAATTAAGTTACTTATACCCCATATAACAATATAGCCGTATAGCAATTAATTGCGTAGTAAAAATTTATACAAATTACATTTAAATGCGTAAGTCCTAATATATAAAGATATATGAGTAATAATAAATCAATTTTAGATCAAATTATAACTAACCACAAAATTGAAGAAGTGGCTAAATTGGACGCTATTGAAATTGTTAATAGCTTGTTTGGCGAACTTAATAAAAGAGAGCAGGATGTTTTAACGCGCCGCTTCGGCCTGCATGGCAAAGACAGGGAAACTTTGGAAAAAATCGGCAGCATCCACAAGCTTACTCGCGAGCGGATTAGGCAGATTGAATGCTCTGGCATAAAAAAATTAAGAGAATTAAAAAATCTTAATGATTACATTGCCGGCCTTAAAAAGGTTATCAATCAGCTCCTGGAAGAGCACGGAGGATTAATGGAGCGCGAGTATTTAATTAATAATTTGGTAAATTTTTCCGCCAGCGGATTTAATCCGCAAAGCGAAGAGGATAAAATACACCGGAATCATCTTGATTTTATGATTTCCAAGCTATTGCATGATGAATTGGAAGAAGTTTCAGATTCTAAAAATTTTAAAAATTCTTTTAAATTAAAATACCAAACGCTTGATCATCTGGAAGCTTTAGCGGCAGAATTATTGGAAAAAGTCAAAAACGCGAAAAAAGTTTTTATTACCGTTGATTTAATTAATCTGGCCAAGCAGCTTAAGGGTTTTCAAGAAAACAAAGAGAAATTTGAAACGCCGAACAATTTGGATATTTCCAGCATTTTGGGCGGAGATCATTTTGGCGAGGATGCTGATTTGATTAATTCAAATAAAGCATTATATACGATTTTGCAGGCCGTTAAAAGCATTGAGCAAAATAAATTCGGCCATTGGGGCGTGTATAATTGGCGCGAGATCAAGCCGAAGACAATTAATGATAAAATTTATTTAATTTTAAAAAACCATGGCAAGCCAATGCACTTTTCAGAAATAGCGGACAGAATAAATAATGTTTCTTTTGACAGCAAAAAAGCGAACGCCGCCACTGTCCACAATGAATTAATCCTTGACGATAAATATGTTTTAGTCGGGCGCGGCTTATACGGCCTGAAAGAATGGGGCTACAGCAAGGGCACGGTAGCGGATGTTATTGAAAGTATTTTAAAAAAATCAGGCGAGGCGTTTAGCCGCGATGAAATTATTGAAAAAGCGCTAGAACAGCGGGTAGTTAAAAAGGCCACTGTCAATTTAGCTTTAATGAATAGAGGCAGGTTTAAATTGAAAGACGGGAAATATTCAATTTAAAAATAGGATAATTAATATTTTGTTATAGTATGTTAAAAAAAACGGATGATGTATCCGTTTTTTTGTATTGAATTTTTTGCCATCTTTTGATATGGTTAGATTTATGAAGCATAAAACATACAACATAATAACACTTGGCTGCCAGATGAATAAGAGCGATAGCGAGCGGATAGCCGGATATTTGGAAAATTTGGGCTATAAATTAAACAATGATAGATACAGCTCTGATTTAGTGGTGGTAAATACTTGCGGGGTGCGCCAGTCCGCGGAAGACAGAATTTACGGCATAATACCAAGAATAAAAAAGAAAAATCCGAAAGCAAAGATAGTTTTGACAGGATGCTTATCTAATCGCGAGGATGTTAAAAAGAGGTTAAAGGAGAAAGTGGACATTTGGCTGCCAACTGTTCAAATTCCAAATCTCAAATATCAAATAACAAACAAATTCCAAATTCCAAATAACAAATCCCAATCTTGCGGTTATTTAAAAATTAAGTCAAAATATAGCTCTATGATTAGCGCGTTCGTGCCGATTGGAAATGGCTGTAATAATTTTTGCTCTTATTGCGTAGTGCCTATGGCGCGAGGCGGGGAAGTATATAGGCCTGCCAAAGACATTGTTCAGGAAGTTGAGAATCTTGTAAAGATTGGATATAAAGAAATTAATTTGATCGCGCAGAATGTTAACAGTTATAAATCCCAAATTACAAATAACAAATTCCAAACAAATTCCAAATTACAAATAACAAATTCCAAACAAATCAACTTTTCTGGATTATTGCAAATGATAAATAGTATTTCCGGGAATTTTTGGATACGATTTTCTACCAGCCACCCCAAAGATATGAGCGATGAGTTGATTAAAATTATTACTAATTGTAAAAAGGTCTGTAGGCATATTCATCTGCCGGCGCAGTCCGGAGATAATGAAATTTTAAAAAAGATGAATCGCAATTATACGGCCGGGCATTATAAAAAATTAATTAAAAAAATAAGGCGAGCCATGCCTGATACTTCAATCACAACTGATGCGATCGTAGGATTTCCGGGAGAAACAAGAGAGCAGTTCAATAACACGGCTGAATTATTCAAAGAAATGAAATTTGACATGGCTTATGTTTCAAAGTACAGCCCTCGTCCGGGCACAGCTGCGGAAAATTTGGACGACAATGTATCTAGAGAAGAAAAGAAAAAGCGTGAAGAGAATTTAATGCGTATTTTAAGAAAAACAGCTTGGGAAAATAATAAACAGTATATTGGGGAAATTGTTGAAGTTTTGATTGAAGGGGAGAAAAATAATTTTTATTTTGGAAAGATAAAAACTGGCAAAAGTGTTAGAATTATGAATTATGAATTAGGAATTAGGAATTTAGTCGGAAAGTTTGTGAAAGTTAAAATAATTAAGTCGCGGGATTTTGGTTTGGAAGGGGAAATCGCATAACTCATAACGCATAACTCATAACTCATAACGCATAACGCATGACATATATGGGCATAAAAGGAAAAAATAAAATAATCGTAATATTAGGGCCTACGTCCAGCGGGAAGACCGGATTGGCCGTGAAATTGGCTTATAAATTTAATGGAGAAATTATCAGCGCTGATTCTCGGCAAGTTTATAAGGGCATGGATATTGGGACCGGCAAGGACTTGGGGGAATATGAATTAACACAAAAACACAAAAACACAAAAACACAAAAAACATTTAGAATTCCATATCATTTGATAGATGTGGTCAGCCCTAATACGGAATTCAGCTTGGCCAAGTATCAGAAGCTGGCTTATAAGGCGATAGATGATGTTTTAAGGCGAGGCAAATTGCCGATTATTGCCGGCGGGAGCGGCTTGTATTTGCAGGCAGTTGTTGACAATTATAATTTATCTAAAACAAAGCCGAATAAAGATTTGAGAAAAAAAATGGAAAAATTAAGCGCGGACGAATTATTTAAAAAACTTCAGAAGTTAAATAAAAAATTCGCCGGCAGATTAAACGAAAGCGAGAGAAAAAATAAACAGAGACTGATGCGGTATATGGAAATCGTGCAAATACCTCACCCCAGCCCTCTCCTTCGCAAGGAGAGGGGGCATTACGAATTTTTATTAATTGGCTTAATTTGGCCGCGGAAAGTTTTGCTGGAAAGGATTTATAGCAGGTTGATTGATAGAATAGAAAAAGAAGATATGGTTGGTGAAGTTAAAAGATTGCATAAAGAAGGAGTTAGCCCCGCACCTTTGGGGCAGAAGCATAAAAAAGCAAAAATGTTAAAGAAACAAAAAAATACAAAACTGCCCCAAAGGTGCGGGGTTAGCTGGAAAAGATTAGAGGGTTTTGGGCTTGAATATAAATATGTTTCATTGTATCTGCAGAAAAAATTAAATTATGAAGATATGGTGGAAAAGTTGAATATTGCCATCCGGCAGTTTGCCAAAAAACAGATGTCTTGGTTTGGGCGCTGGGAAAGGCAGGGCGCGCGAATTCATTGGGTTGAAAGCAGGGGAGAGGCGGACAAGCTGGTTAAGAAATTTTTAAAATAAGATAGAGCCGAGCAATTCGACGCTATTTTGCCGCAAAGAGTTTACACAAAAAAACACCGAACGTTAATAAGCGCTCGGTGTTTTTAAAAATTTTACAAAATTCTTATTGCTGTTTTTCTTCTTCGGAAGATGCTTCCGCGCCGGAATCAGTCCCTTCGCTTGAAACATCGCCTTGAGCGTCCTGCTGTCCTTTTTCTTTTTTGCATTTGCAAAATAATTTGTTGAAAAAATCTGCTAAGCCCATAAATTTAAAAGTTAATGTTAATTAAACTATTTTTTTGAAAATTGATTTTTATAGCGACCTTTATGAAGTTATTTATTTTAAATTTTGTTTTAATATTTCAACGGCAATTTTAGGGTTGGCCTTTCCTTTAGTGGCTGACATTGCTTGGCCCACAAAATATTGAAGGACATTTTCTTTGCCGGATTTATACTGTTCAACTTGTTGTTTGCTTTCTTTCATTATTTTTTTAATTATTTTTTCCAGTTCAGCCGCGTCATCTATTTGCTCCAAGCTCAAATCTTTCATAATATGGGTCGGGTCGCCGCCGTTGTTATACATAACCCCCAGTATTTTTTGGCCTGCTGACGAGTTGATTTTTCCCTGATAAACCAGCGCTATCAGTTCAGCGAAATTTTCAGGAGTTATCTTTATGTCCTTAATATTAAGCTTATCACAGTTTAAGTGTTTAAACAACTCGCTAATCAGCCAATTGGAAGAAACTTTAGCCAGCTTGTTTTTTTGCCTTTCCCAGCCGTCGCCGGTGGAATCAATCCATGCGCGCAGTTCTGATATTACTTTCTCGGCGTAATCCGCCAAATTTTTATCACTGACCAATATTTCAGCGGTTTCTTGATCAAAATTGTATTGCTCAATAAACCTTTTCTTTTTTTCCGGCGGCAGTTCAATTAATCGTGATTTTATTTCTTTTATCCATTGCGCGCCAATTTCCAGCGGCGGCAAATCAGGATCGGGAAAATATCTGTAATCAGCTGATGTTTCCTTGGCGCGCTGGCTTACTGTTTTTGCCTTGTTTTCATCCCAGCCGCGCGTTTCCTGGATTAATTTTTCCCCGTTGTTTAAGGCGTTCTTCTGCCTTTTTATCTCATATTCAATCGCTTTTTCAACCGCTTTGAAAGAATTTATGTTTTTTAGCTCAACTTTCGGGTTAAGCTTGTAATTATTCAATGGCGTTATCTCGCAGTTTCCATTATACTCCCATTTGCCTTGTTCCTGCAAGCTTACATTTGCTTCGCATCTCATTTGGCCTTTTTCCATGTCCGCGTCGGAAATATTCAGATAGCGCAGAATTTGTTGGTAAGTTTGGCAGAATTTTTTTGCTGTTTGCGCGTCTTTAATTGTCGGTTCAGTAACCAGCTCCATCAGTGGAGTGCCGGCCCGGTTATAGTCTGCCAGAGAATATTTTTTGCCCGCAATGTGAGTAAGCTTGCCGGTGTCTTCTTCAAGATGAATTCTTGTTATATCTATTTTATCTCCGTTGATTTCTAAGTATCCATCATAAACCAATGGCAGGTCATATTGGGATATTTGGTATCCTTTGGGCAGATCCGGATAAAAATAATTTTTGCGGTCAAATTTACTTAGTTCGCTTATTTTGCAATGCAAAGCAAGACCGGTCAAAATTGTCCATTCTATGGCTTGCTTGTTCGCGACCGGCAATGTTCCAGGATGTCCCATGCAAATAGGGCAGACAACGGTATTCGCCCCGCACCTTTTGGGCAGTTTGGCTTTATCGCCATCCTTTTGATTACTATAATTTAAACTCTGCCCAAAAGGCGCGGGGCTCGGATCATTGTCGCACGAGCAGAACATTTTTGATTTAGTTTTTAGCTCGGCGTGTATTTCAAGGCCGATTATTATGTCGTAGTTCATAAATTTAATATTTTATCCATTATTTTTTTAATTTGTTTAAATAATTCTTTTTGGCCTTTGTTGTTGTCTATGGTAAAATCCGCTTTTAATCCAATTTCATGAATAGAAACCTCTGTAAGCCGCGCTTCTTCCGCTAGAAATTCCACGAAAGACAGCTTGTCTTCGCCTGCTTTTTCTTTTCTTTTTTTTGTTCGCTCGTATCTTGTTTTAATATCGGCTTTTACATAAATAAGATAAAAATTTTTGCCGTACTTTTTTTTAAATGGCTTTACATCGCCGTGCATCCTAATGCCGTCGGCAATAATTATGTCAGAGCCGTTTTTTTCCATATCGGAAATCAGGGCGTCTATTACCACTGACGGCCAGAATCCTTCTTTTAAAACCAGAGCCAGTTTAACTAAATTATCCCTGGTGACAGGAAGATGCAAATCTTCAATTGTCCTTCTTAAGATTTTTGAGGTTCCGTAATGGATAGCGCCGTATTTTTCAATCAAATATTTTGCTACCGTGCCCTTGCCCGAACCTTTTTCTCCTATTAAGCCGATTACGATTTTATTTTTCATTTTATTTTTTTAATTATATTTCCGCCTCGTCGCAACCTCTCCGCAGAGGACTGCGACGGTTTGCCTGCTTGTCCGTCGCAGTCCCTTTCCCCGCAAAAAGCGGGACAGGCAGGAGACTGCGACGAAGCGGAAGCGCTATATTTTATTAATTATATCGTTAATGTTTTTATGCAGATTTTTTATAGAACCTTCATTAATTATCGTATAATCCGCTATGGCAATCGGGCCGCCTTTGTCAGTGCCTTCAATTTCGGAATAGTCGCGGGTTTTAAATTCTTTATAATTTTTAATCGGCCTTTCTTTTTTTCTTTTTTTAAGCCGCTGGAATCTAACATTAGGGGAAGCGTAGACCGCGATTAATTTGAATGAATCTGAAAATTTTTGTTTCATGATTTTGTATTCATCCCAGCTATACAAGCTTTCTATCAGCGCTATTCCATTATTCTTTAGCGCTTTTTTGATTTTTGGCAGAGCCAATTTAGCGTAAGCTCCCATGCCTAATTCGGAGCGGATTTTTTCGCGAACAGCGCGCTCGTTTTCATAATTCAGCTCAAGCTCGTCTTTTTTCATCCGATCAAAAGTAGCATCGCCAAAATATATTTTAGGGCATTTAAGCTTTTTTTGCAAATAATTAACCACTTCTGATTTTCCGGCGCCGCACATGCCGATAACAGCGATTATTTTTTTTGTTCCGCCTTGGAGATTATTATTTTGCATATCTAATTCCCACAAATCAACAAATCTTTTCACAAATTTACAAATATCATATTTGTAGATTTGTAGTTGATTTGTAGATTTGCGGGATTATTTTGTTAATTCCAAAAATTTATATTTTATATTATTATATTCTTTTTTCTCTTCGCTGATAACATTTTTAAATTCTGAATAATCCGGAAAAAATGTGTCTGCTTCTGGTTTGTCGTTCACTATTGTTAAATATAATTTATCAGCCAATGGGAGCGCTTGTTCATAAATTTGCCCGCCGCCTATTATGAAGACCTCACCCCCCAGCCCCTCTCCTTCTAAAGGAGAGGGGAGTAAAGTATGGGAAGTTTTTTGTGCCTTTTCAATTGCTTCTTTTAATGAATGCGCGATAATGCAATTTTCAGCCACATAGTCTTCGTTTCTTGTAATAATTATGTTGGCGCGGCCGGGCAGGGGAGAGCCGATTGATTCAAAAGTTTTTCTGCCCATTATTACCGGATGGCCGCTGGTTATTTTTTTAAAATGCTTTAAATCATCCGGAATATTCCAGAGCAGTTTGTTGTTTTTGCCAATAGCTTGATTTTTGCCGATAACCGCAATTATTGAAATCATGATACAAAAGGTTGTAAATTGAATTAATTATTTTTTTTTTACGAATTTTTTCCAGTTATCCGTTGCCAATCCTCCAGCCGGTGTTAGATTTGCTTTAATTGCAGGGTAAGGATCATAATTTTTTAAAGTAGCATGTTCTGGCCTAAAATCGTCAATCTCCTTAATGTTTGGGTTAATTATCAATTCTGGAAAAGGTTTTGGTTTGCGCTTAATTTGCTCTTTTACCTGTTCTAAATGGTCTTCGTAAATATGGACATCGCCGAAAGTATGTATAAAGTCGCCTGGATCATTCCCCGTTACTCTGGCAATAATCATAGCCAGCAAGGCATAACTGGCGATGTTAAAAGGTACGCCTAAAAATATGTCAGCTGTCCGTTGGTATAATTGCAAGGATAGCTTTCCGTTTTTAATATTGCATTGGTACATATTATGGCAAATAGGAAACCTTGAAGCATCTTCGGGCAAGGCCATATCATATAGATATTCCGCGTCCCATGAATTAACCAAAGCATTATGGCAGTCTGGATCTTTGCGCAGTTCATTCACCATCCATTGTACTTGATCAATTTTTCGTCCATCTTTTGCCGGCCAATGCCGCCACATTTCTCCATAAATATGATTTAATTTACCATGCTTGGCTGCAAATTCGTTATCAGCGGCAATTTTTTCTATAAATTCTTCTTTGGTAAGTTTCGGCATTTCCCCTTCCTCCATAAGTTCACGATAAATTTTATACGGATAGTCATCCCAAATATGAACATTATTATCAACCAGATACTTTATATTGGATTGTCCTGATAAAAACCAGTATAATTCATATAAAACTCCTTTCCAATAGACTTTTTTTGTTGTTAGAAGAGGGAATTTTTTCTCTAAATTAAATCTAATTTGCCGGCCAAAGACACTATGAGTAATAACTCCAGTGCCTTTATCAGTTTGTTTTACGCCGTTATCAAGAATATCTTGACAAAGGTCTAAATATTGGTATTCCGGATGAGTGTTTTTCATATTTTTTATGTATTTATATTTTAAAAAATTTGACAAATATGTAAATTTTGTTTAAGGTATATAAAATTACTTAAATATTGCTATTTTAAAAATTTAAACAAAAAGGAGGGGGAATGGTGAAACAGAGAACTTTAGCGTTGATAAAGCCGCATATGTTTAAGAATATTAACAGTTTTGGTAAAGCTATTGTAGGGGCAATAGTTGATATTCAATCAAGATACCTTGCGTTAGGCATGAAAATTGTTGCTATAAAGAGCTTTGCCATTACTGAAGAATTTCTTAGAGAATTTTATCATGAACATGTTAATAAACCTTTTTTTGAAAGAGACCTTGTTCCTGCCATGGAAGGAGGTTTGTGTATTGCGATGGTGCTTGAAGATGAAGATGCCGTGCAAAAGGTAAGGGCTGTAAACGGAGCTACAAATCCGGCTGAAGCATTTCCCGGGACCATAAGACATCTTTATGGTATTCATGAAAAAGGCCCAAATAATGCGGTGCATGGCTCTGATAGCCCGGAAAGCGCTGAGCGTGAAATTAAAATTTTCAATTTCATTTAGTTAAACAACAATGAGGCACGGTGTGTATTCTTAATAAGAAGCACACCGTTTTTATTTTTTATATTTGAACCTCTTTTCTATCCGTCCCAACCCGCCCGCCCTGCCATTGTCCTTTATATTGATTTCCCTCGCCTAAAACTTCATGGAAAGTAATATGTACAACACGGGCGCCGAATGATACTTTTATATTTGATTTTCCTAAATTGCAAAGGCCAAAAGTTAATTCCCCGCAATATCCGGGTTGTACGATTCCGTTAAACAAAGCAAGGCCTGATCTAAACAGTGTCGTGCGCGGAAAAATAATTCCTGACAAGGTTATTGGCAGATTAACTTTTTCCATCGTTTTAATTAAGCAGTATTTCCCCGGCTTAAAAATAAAAAAATTATCTTTTTCTTTTGCCTCAGGATTGTGCTTGGCTGATAATTTAATTTGAGGAGTTTCTCTTTCCTCAACTCCCAAGAAACCATCGCCTTCAATCTCGTATACTTCGCCCAAGCGCAAATCAAAGCCGGCGCCTTCCGGGCTGTTTAGCTCCCGATCGCATAAGTTTTCCACTAATTTTATTTCCTTCACCAGTTGGTGAAGTTTTTTTATGCCTAAAATCATATAAATATAATGCGAATCCGCGAATTATATGCGAATGCCGCAAATTGCGAATAATGCGAATTAATTTTTTACATCGCAATAAACTTTCCCATTGTATTTTTTAATTTTTATCCCTTTTCTGTCCGCTAATTCTCTCGCTTCATTTTCTTTTTCCGTGGATTTGCCGCCTTTTTTGATTCTCGCGTATTCTTCATAATAGATTATCTCTTTAATTCCGGCGTTATTTAAGGATTTCATGCAGTCGTAGCAGGGGAAGGTCGCCGTGTATAATGTCGCGCCCCTTAGCCGCCTGGTGTCTTGGGCATTGATTATGCCGTTGACTTCGGCATGGGCTCCTCTGCATCTTTTCAATTCGCCTGTCTGCGGGTCTCCGTCAACTTTGGCGCAGCCGACATCAATGCAGTGATAATCTCCTTCGGTAGGGCCGTTGTAGCCCAAGGATATGATTTTTTTATTGCCGTCAATAAAAACCACTCCTGCCTCAACGAACTTGCAAGCGGTTCTTTTTGACACTAAAATCGCCAAGTTCATGAAAGTTTCATCCCATGACAAACGGGATGTTTTTGGGTTTAAAAGTCTGCTCATAACGCATAACGCGTAACGCATAATCCCGCAATATCGCTTTGCTCAAGCGGGACAGGCGCGTAACGCAATTTTATTTTAATAATTATCGCTTTCTTATTTTAGCAAATAGTAAGAAATAGGGCAAATCGCATAATGCGCAACGCATAACACATAACGCATAACACATAACACATAACACATAACACATAACACATAACTCGTAACGGTGTAATAAAAAAACAATCCGGCTAGTGATAGCCGGATTGTTTTTAGAAAGCATTGTATGTGAATTTAAGCACTAAATCGTTATGCGTTATTTGTTGCGTGTTACGCGTTACGCGCTATGCGCTATGCGGATTCCCGGTCCCATGCTGGAACTGATGCTGACATTTTTCATATAAATGCCTTTGGAAGAAGACGGTTTTGATTTTTTAATCGTTTCAAGCAAAGTTTCATAGTTTTCCAGCAGTTGCCTATCGTCAAAAGATATTTTTCCGATTGCCACATGGATATTTCCGGTATCGTCATTTTTAAAGCTCACTTTGCCTTTTTTCAGTTCGGTGATTGTTTTGGCGGGATCTTGAGTCACGGTATCGTTTTTTGGCGAAGGCATTAAGCCGCGAGTGCCTAAAATTTTCGCAATCTGCGATAAATTTTTCATCATGGCCGGTTCCGCCACCGCTACTTGAAAATCCGTTTTTTCCGTTTTTTTGATTTTAGCTATCAGCTCCTCGCCTCCTACATAATCCGCGCCTGCCTCTTTGGCTGATTTTTCATTTTCAGCGCTGACAAAGGCCGCCACCTTGATTGTTTTGCCGGTGCCATGAGGCAAGCTCACGGTAGATCTGATTTGCTGATCGCCTTTTTTCGGGTCTATTCCAAGCCGAAAATGAACTTCCACCGAAGCGTCAAACTTGGTTTTTGATAATTGTTTGGTTAGTTCAATCGCTTTTTGAATTTCGTAGGTTTTTGTTTTATCAAAATCAATTTGAACTCGTTTCTCTTTTTGAATTTTTTTCTCTTTTTTTTCTGCCATATTTTTTCGTGGTGCGAGTGATATAATTTTAGATTTAAAATTTAAGATTTAAGATTGTATAATTAAATTTCAATCTAAAATCCGCAATCTAAAATCGTAAATATTTATATCTCCCACAAAATTATTATAAATAAATTTCTTATTTCTTATTTCTTACTTCTCACTTCTCACTTCTCACTTCTCACTTCTCACTTCTCACTTCTTACTTCTAACTTCTTACTTCTCACTTCTTACTTAATCTCAACTCCCATTTGCCTGGCCGTGCCCGCGATTATTTGCATGGCCGCTTCAATATCATTGGCGTTCAAGTCCGGCATTTTTATTTCAGCGATTTCTTTCAGCTGTTCTTTAGTGATAGAGCCGATTTTTTCAGCCAATGGCTTGCCGGATCCTTTCTTGATTTTCGCGTATTTTTTAATCAGTTCAGCCGCCGCCGGGGTTTTCATGATAAACGAATAGCTTCTGTCTTCGTAAACCGTTATTTCCACGGGAACAATATCTCCCATTTTATCTTTTGAAGCATCATTAAACTTAGAGCAGAATTCAGCAATATTCAAGCCATGCTGTCCCAGCGCCGGTCCGATCGGGGGCGCGGGGTTTGCCTGCCCGGCAGTAATCTGCAGTTTTATCTTTGTGAGCACTTTTTTAGCCATATGTGTTAGTTGATTAGTTACTTAGTGATTAGTTAATTGGGCTGTGTTAAATTTTATTTTTTTTTATCCTAATTAACTAATTAACTAAGCCCTAATTAACTAATTTATATTTTCTTAATTTGCAAAAAGTCAAGTTCAACCGGCGTTTCCCGCCCGAACATGGAAACCAGAACTTTAATTTTTCCTTTAGATTCGTCAATCTCGGTAACTTTTCCTTCCAGATTTTTAAACGGTCCGTCAATGATTCTGACCGGAGAGCCGATTGAAACATCAATTTTAAATTTGGGCTCTTCAACTCCCATGCGCTTTTGCAGATTTTTTATTTCCGCCTCGGATATGGGGGTAGGGATTGTGCCGGTGCCGATAAAGCCGGTTACATTCGGAGTGTTCCTTACTACATACCAGGAATCGTCGGTTACTATCATTTCCAGCATAACATAGCCGGGAAAAATTTTTTCTTCAACGACTTTTCGTTTGCCGTTTTTAATTTTTATCTTTTTTTCAGACGGTATTAAAATATTAAAAATTTTATCTTCCATATCCATTGATTCAATCCTTTGCTTCAGATTCTGCTGGACATTTTCTTCATAGCCGGAATAAGTATGCAGAACATACCATCTTCGGCCTTGATTTAACGCTTGTTTAGACATAAATGTTAGTTGATTAGTTACTTAGTGATTAGTTAATTGGGTTGGGCTGAATTTTTTTATCCTAATTAACTAAGCCCTAATTGGCTAATTAACTATTTTATAATTAGCTCAACTCCAAAAGAAAAAATATAATCCAAGGCGCCGAGAAAAACAGCGACTGCCAAGCTGATTCCGATAACCAATAAAGTATAACTATAAGTTTCTTTTTTGGTCGGCCATGTCACTTTCTTCATTTCCTCAATTGATCCTGTTATGTATTTTGTCAGTTTATTCATAATAATAATGCGAACCCACGAATTTATGCGAATACTACAAATTGCGAATAATGCGAATAAAATTGATTAAAAAAACAGCCCTGTTTGGGCGGATTTTTCTTATAGTTATATAATACAGAATGATTTAAAATGTGTCAAGCGGTGTACGATTATAAAGCGTAAATCTCCGCTGTGGCAGAATCTCCAGATAGGGGGTTCTGCCGGTTAAAAAATTTTAAATAATTATAGTAGATTTTTCATACAGCATTGGCCAGCAATCTTGTCTCATGCGAAATTTAGTTCCGTGGTTATGTCCGGTACGCGCATCAAAATCTACAAGAATTTTACCTTCATCAAGCGCTTTCAAGAATCCTTTAAAGCTAAATTTTTGCAACATCATTACTTTTGTGTAGTGATAAAATTCTTTTTTACGTTTAATCTCTACTTCTGCCTGAACATAAAAAGTATTGAGTAATTTCGTTCCTGCTTTGTGTTCCAAATCATCAAAACCCCAATAAGGCTGCGGATTAAGTTCGTCAAGTCCGACATTCTTTTTTACAAATTTGAGCCAATCTTTATGTTTTGAATTAATGCTTTTAGAATCAAATGAAATTAAAATTTTCTTTTCCTTGCGATTAACCACAACCTTAAATCCGCGGTCACTTCTTGAGTTGCCATGAATTGTTTGGCGGAAGCTCTTTTCTCCTTTTGGATATTTCTTGTCGTCTTCTTGGTGTGCCCAGCCATACAAAGGAAGCAAAACTTGTGGCACAAAACGAATGGCGCGCGGTGACGGCTCCATATGAAAAAGCGTTGTGAGAGATGTTGAATTTAAACGCTGAGCTTTCAATTCCCACTCGGCGGCGTTTGGAATCGGCAAATTATTTTCTTCAATGCCGAGTAAATCCTCTAATGTATTGCCAATCCCGCCATGATTGCCTTTTCGCGCGCTTGGAATAAATCCAATAGCAGAGATTTCTTTTAGTTTAGTAATTAACGCTGGCTTTGTGTAGATAGTTGGTTTTGTCATAGTTAGAATAGTTTAGCTTGTGATTGATGAATTTTAATTCTTTTTTTTGCTGATTTGCAATACTCCGGCGAGATATCAATTCCAATATAATTACATTTAAAATTTATTGCTGAGATTGCCGTTGTTCCGGATCCCATAAATGGGTCTAAAATAATTTTTGCGTTTGTTGTGGAAACAATCCTGTCAATTAATTTGACCGGAAAAGGAGCAGGATGTCCGTTTTTCATTTCCTGCGGTATTTCCCAAATATCGCCATAAGCATTTGCTTTTTTAGCAAGTTGGAATTTCGGTTTGGCGATAAGGTAAATAACTTCGTAAGTCGGCAAAAAATATCCAGCATTAAAATTTAGTCCGCCGGCGCGTTTCCAAATAATAATCTGGCGAACAGGAAAACCACTTACAATATCTTGGCGGTCTTGCAGCAAACCGCCTTGAACACGCCATTTGTGGTTATAAAAAATAGCTCCGTTTTCTGGGATTAACCGCATCATTTCCATTAGACAATTTCTTTGCCACTCAACATATTCGTTGTGAGGCATATTATCGTTATAATGCGAATAACCTTTTTGTAAAGCGGCGTTTGCCCATTTACCTCCACGACCGTCTTTCATGCCGTTGCCAGTAGAATTTTTTAGATTATATGGCGGTGAAGTTATAACTAAATCAACCGAACCGTTCGGCATTTTTTTCATCACATCAATCACATCCCCGCAAATAATTTTATTTATAAATTTAGTAATGTCTTGCATATATAAAGTATAGCTTAAATATATGGTTTAATAAATCGTTTTCATGGCGAAAGCAACTTCTTTTTATTAAAAACAAGAAAACAATCACCCCTACATCCATCATACCACAAATTTAAAAAATTTTACAAGGTAAAATAAGCTGAAGTTAATCGTGTCCGTTGTGTTTAAAACAGCTAATATGCTATAATATTAATAAATCATAAACTTGTACCGCGCTCCGATGCGGTATCTAAAATCATAAATCTTAAATTCTTCTATGCTATCAAATAATTTTGTTTTTTACGGCACAAAAATTTTAGCCGAGTTAGTTAGGGATATCGCATTCTTCCCATTGTGGTGGTATACGACAGGACTGGTTAAAATGATTGGCTGGGCAAAAAGATTTCTTTCAGACCGGCTGAAAAGCTTGGCTCTTTTGGTTTGGATAAAAAATATCCATAGGCCGATGTACGGCCAATATGACTGGCAGGGGATTATGATCAGTTTTTTTATGCGGCTGATTCAGATTATAGTCAGGAGCATTGTTATGCTGTTTTGGCTGGTTTTTGTCGCGGCTGTTCTATTGTTTTGGCTGGCTTTGCCCTTGGCTGTTGTTTATGAGATTGTTTTTCAGATAATATAGTTTGAGTGATAAAAAATATCGCAATATAATTCAAATCTACAAATGCTATTCAAATGCTTCAAATAATAATTCAAATTATTTGAATAATTCGTAGATTTGAATTATACATTTATGGATAAAGTTGCACACAAGGAGTTGTCCTACAAAATAACAGGTTTATTATTTAAAGTTCATAAAGACTTGGGTTGTTCAAGGAACGAAAAACAATGCGCGGACTATTTTGAGGATTTGTTAATTAAAGAGGGAATAAAATATGCCAGAGAATATAGATTTGAGGATCATCAATATGGCAGAGGCAAGGTTAGATATATTTGCGATTTTGTTATTGAAGATAAAATTATTTTAGAATTTAAAACAGTAGATTATATTACTAAAAATGATTATTATCAAGTAAAACGATATTTAGTTACATTAAATTTACAATTAGGCATTATTGTGAATTTCAGGCAATATAGATTAGCGCCAAAGAGAGTTTTAAATAGTAATTTCCTAAAATATAATTCAATGCATTTGAAGCATTTGAATAATAATTTGTAGATTTGAATTATTTTTTTATGGACAATCAAACAGAACAATCAAATATTAAATTCATAACCTGCCCGGTCTGCGAAGGAACCGGCAGGGGCAAGCGCGGTTTGGGCTGTAGTAATTGCTCGGGCGCCGGGGTGGGCGCTTTTTATCGCGGTAGATTTTTTTATTATGGATTTAGATTAAGCAAGACGATTATCAAATTAAGCCGGCTGAAAAGGAGTTTTGATTTATTTTTTAATTTTCTTGTCTTGCTTGGCTGTTTGGCCGGCTTCGTCAGCTTGGGTTTTTGGCTTTGGCAGGCAGATATTTATAATGGAGGCAATATTTCTTTAGATTTTTGGCGCCAAAAGCATCCATTGATTTTAATTTTTTGGTTAAGCGCGGTTATTGATATGTTCGCTGTTTATCGGATTAGCGAAGACGATGTTTTTAAGCAGACAGTTTATTCATTTCAAAAAGACAATAGTCCGGAGCAAGCTGATTTGCCTGACAATTGGGAAGAATTGAAAAAAATAAAAGGCAAATTAAAAATTGATGTTTCCGCCGGCTTTAACAGCAATGCGCTGAAAATAATTGAGCAAGCTTTTATTTTGGCCAATAATTCACAGCACAGCCAAGTTAAGATAATACATTTATTTTTTACTTCGCTCCGAGACCGAGAGGTGTCCGCTGTTTTTTCACGGCTTAATATTGACGGAGCGAAATTAATAAGCAAGATAAAGAATCAATTGCTTGAATTGTCAAACCCCGCATCTGGATCTCTTTTGGCAAATCAAGAATGGAAAGGCAGGACAGTTGTCTCCTTAGACGCAAAAAAAGTTTTCATTGAGGCGTATATAGGCGCTTTGGAAACGGAACAGCACAAAGTAAAGCCGATTAATTTTCTTTTGCCGGCCATGGAGCATAATATAGTTTTGAATGAAATTTTATATGAACTGGAAATTGATAAAAATAAAATAAATAATGTTATCGCTTGGTTCAGAATAAACGATAAATTGGCGGAAAATTACAAAATTTATAAAAAAGCCGCCGGCTACAAGCCGGCTTCTACAATGGATAAAGCGTATACGGCTTTAGCCACGCCGACATTAAATCATTTTGCCTATGACAAAACAATAGCGGCTAAATGGGGGCGTTTGCCGCTGTGCGTAAGCCGGGACAAGGAAATAGAGGAAATTTTTCAAGCGCTTGAAAGCAATCAGTCCGGAGTTATGCTGGTGGGGCCGGCCGGAGTCGGCAAGAATACAATTATTGGCGGAATAGCTCGGCTGATGGTGGAGGAAAAAGTGCCGAAAATATTAAAAGACAAAAGATTGATAGAGCTGGACATCTCCCGCTTGGTCAGCGGAGCTGATCCGTCGCAGGCAGAGCAGCGGCTTTTGGTTATTATTGACGAGGTGGTCCGCGCCGGCAATATTGTGCTGTACATTGACAATATAGAAAATATAATCGGCATAACGGCAGGCGCGGAACAGAGTTTGGATTTGTCGGAAGTCTTGGCAGGCGCTTTAGAGAGAAAAGGATTCTATTGTATTGCTTCAGCCACCAGCCAAAATTATACCAAATACATTGAGGGAACGCCGCTGGGGGACGCGCTCGCCAAAATAACAATTGATGAGCCAAGCGGGGATCAGGCGATTCAAATAATAGAAAGCAAAGTTGGCGCGTTTGAGCAGAAATATAAAGTTTATTTTTCTTACAATTCCATCGCGGAGTCTGTTGAATTGGCCGGCCGCTATATTCATGACAAGTATCTGCCTGACAAGGCGATTGATATTTTGGAATTAGCCGCCATAAAAACCGCCAAGAAAAAAGGCGAGCAAGCGATAATCGGCAGTGAAGATGTGGCAGAGGTGGTAAGCGAAATTACGCGCATTCCCGTCACAAAAGTGACGGAGAGCGAAGGCAAGGATCTTTTAAATTTGGAAGATAAAATACACGAATGCATGATAAATCAGGAGGAAGCGGTTAAAATGGTGTCGGCCAGCTTGAGGCGCGCCAGAGTGGAATTGCGGGAAGGCAAGAGGCCAATCGCCAACTTTTTATTTTTAGGCCCTACCGGCGTGGGAAAAACAGAGCTGGCCAAAACCGTTGCCAAAGTGTATTTTGGCAATGAAGATTATATGGTCCGCATTGACATGAGCGAATACCAGCATCCGGACAGCGTCAAGAAAATGATTGGAACTTCTTCCGGCGTGAAGGGCTATTTAACGGAAGCGGTGCGCCAAGCGCCTTTTTCGCTAGTGCTGCTGGATGAAATTGAAAAAGCCCATCCTGATATTTTGAATCTGTTCCTGCAGGTTATGGATGACGGCCGCTTGACAGACGGCCAGGGCAGAACCATAGATTTTACCAGCAGCATTATTATAGCCACTTCAAATGCAGGCGCCGTTTATATCCAGGAGCAGATTATTGCCGGAGCCGGAATTGAATCCATCAAGCAAGCATTGATCAACGAGCATTTGAATAAATATATCAGGCCGGAATTGATTAATCGTTTTGACGGAGTGATTGTTTTCAAGCCGTTAAGCATGCAGAATGTGGTTGACATAACCAAGCTGATGCTTAATCAGATTGGCCGTTTGCTTGAAGAAAAGGGCATAAGTTTGCGTTTTGAAAATAAGGGAGCCGCTAAATTGGCTGAACAGGGTTTTGATCCGAAATTCGGCGCCCGGCCTTTGCGCCGGCTCTTGCAGGAGAAAATTGAAGACATAATCGCCAATAAAATTTTAGCCGGAGAGTTAAAGAGAAGGGATGTGGTTGTGATTGATTCTGATGCTAATATTAAAATAGAGAAGGCGAGAGAACTATAATCTCAAATATCAATTTATAAATCCCAAATTTCAAATAACAAATAACAAACAAATTACAATTTTCAAAATCCAAAATTCCAAATTTTATTACATTAATAATGACGCATATTATCTAAAAATTAATATTTGAAATTTTGGTAATTGTGATTTAAGATTTGTTTGTTATTTGTTATTTGGAATTTTGAATTTTATGTTTTATTATTTATCAATTTTTATTGCAACATTTCTGCTTTCAATAATCTTTACTTATTGTGTGAAGTTTTTTGCTGTCAGACTCAATATTATTGATAAGCCGGAGATTGAGCGGAAAATACATAAGATTAATACGCCGCTGTTTGGAGGAGCGGCTATTTTCTTGGCGTTTTTTATTATTTTGTATTTTGCGCGCGCCAAGCTATTGGCAGGGGATTTGGAAAGCCATCATTGGCTGGGGTTTTTTGTCGGCGCTTGCTTTTTAATGATCGGAGGCTTCTTGGATGATAAATATAATTTAAGCCCCAAAGTACAGATTATTTTTCCTTTGTTCGCGATTTTTTCAGTTATTGCCGGAGGAGTTGGGATTGATAAAATAACCAATCCTTTGGGCGGTTTGATTTCTCTTGGGCAATTGCAGATTCCGATTATGGCATGGGGGGGAGCTATCCGTTATTTTACGGTTATAGCCGATACTTTTACTGTTCTGTGGCTGATGGGCATGATGTATACCACTAAACTGCTGGACGGCGTTGACGGGCTTGTCTCGGGCGTGGCGGGAATCGGCGGCTTTGTTATTTTTTTATTTACCATGACAACCAAATATTATCAGCCGGATATCGGGTTGGCCGCGCTGATTTTAGCCGGCGCTTGTTTTGGTTTTTTGATATTCAATTGGCATCCTGCCAAGATATTCTTGGGCGAAGGCGGTTCATTGCTCTTGGGGTATATCTTGGGAGTGCTGGCTATAATTTCCGGAGGAAAAATCGCCATCGCGCTTTTGATTATGGGCATACCTATAATGGATGTTGTATGGACAATAATTAGAAGAATCATCGCCGGCCAAAATCCTTTTAAATTTTCAGACAAAAAGCATCTGCATTTTAGATTTTTGGACATTGGCTTATCCCAAAGGCAGACTGTTGTTATTTATTACGGCTTTTCTTTTATTTTCGGCATAAGCGCGCTGTTTTTACAAAGCAAAGGCAAAGTTTTTGTTTTAGCCGGATTAATCATTATTATGCTTTTTATAGCCGGCTTTTTCACTTATCTTGACAGAAAAAGAAAAATAATTTAGAATAGAATTACGGTTTAGTTATCCGCATTATTAAATTTATAATTAAATTTTATGACGCTTACACCAGAACAATTTAATTTATTGGCAACCAAGCAAGATCTTGAAAATCTTGTTACTAAAGATGATTTGGATAAAAAAATAGATAAAGTTCTCGCCGCGGTTGATGGAATCGCGAAAAAATTTGAAACCGCTGAGATTGAGGGATTGTCCAATCAAGTTGCTCATAATCGTTTTGAGGAGCGAATTAGCATACTTGAAAAATGTAAAACTATATGACGATTACACCAGAACAATTTAATAAATTAGCTACCAGAGAGGATCAAGATGCGCTTAAAAAAGATGTTGAAGAAATTAAAAGCGATGTAAAACAAATGCTTTCTACGCTTGATGGCGTTGCTAAAAGCTTCAAAGATCATGAAATTGAGCATATTTCCAATATAGCGGCGCATGATCGTTTTGAGGAGCGAATTAACATACTTGGATTCTAACTTCTAACGCAACAGCGTTGATTAATTAGTTGGTTAAAAACTTCATAAGGTTTTTGGAAGCCGAGGACTTTTCTGGGACGTCCATTTAGAAGATGCTGAGCTTTTTTCACTTCATATCTGGATACTT
>VMTK01000051.1 GCA_013791585.1 Candidatus Falkowiibacteriota bacterium | reverse complement strand
TTTTAAAGGACGGGGACTTGGTTGAAGTTGACGCCGACAAGGGAGTGGTGAAAATTTTAAAATAAATGATATATGCAAATTAATATCAATCCTAAAAAAGAATTATTTAAATGGGGGCCGATTGAATTTAAACTGGTTTATGGCTCGTTTTTCATTGAAACGATTCTTGTCAGGGTTGAAGATTTTTATCCATGGCATTGGCCGCCTGCTTTAGCCATTATTCAGCAGGGCAAACTTACTTTCATTAATGGTTGCTTAGAACTTCAGAAAGCCGGCTTAAAGTACTTTAGAAAATATTTTTTAAATTTGAATAATTATAAAATTCATTGGCAAAAATGGGAGGATTGGATTAAAGAGTATGAAAAAATGGCTCAAGAGTTAGAACAAATTAAATGGCAAAATATAAGCGATAAAGAGCTATCTAGTCTTTTAAAAAAATTTTATAATTTTAATATTCGTTTTTGGCTCATTGTCCATGTGCCGGAAATTGCTAATTGGGGAGGAGAATATCTTTTGACAAATAAATTAAAAAATTTATTCCCAGATAAATTTGAGAAATATTTAGAAATTTTAAGCGCGCCGGTAAAGTTTTCTTTTTTTCAGCAGGAAGAGTTGGATTTATTGTTTTTAGATTCCATTAAAAATAAAAAAGAATTTCAAAAAAAATTAAAACAGCACGCGAAAGAATATCGCTGGCTTTTAAATAGTTATGGCGGCAACCGTATTCTTAAGGTTGATTATTTTGCGGATAAGCTGAAGGAGCTATTGCAAGAGAAAAGCGCTAAGCAAAAAATTAAGGAAATTAAAGATAATGTAAAAAAAAATAAAACACGAAAAGATAAATTAATTAAAGAATTAAAATTAAGCAAAGATTTAGTTTTGACAGCCAAACAGTTAAGCCAGTCAATCTGGTGGCAGGATTTAAGAAAGGGATATATTTGGCAAATGAATTATTTTTGGGATAAATTTTTGCGGGAAATATCAAAAAGGACAGATTGGAAATTTGATGAACTGCAATTGTGCTACGGATACGAGATTTTGTCTATTGTAAAAAATGAAAATAAAATTAACAAAAAGGAAATCAATAAGCGAAAGAAATATTATGCATTCTATGCTGAAAAAGGGAAATTTAATGATTTTATTCAAGTTCAACCGATTAAAAAATTAATTTCCACTTATTTAAAAACAGCGACAGGAAACATAAAAGAATTAAAGGGATTAGTGGTTAGCAGAGGCAGGGCAACAATAACACGCGGGCGGGTGAAAATTATCAGCAATCCTTTTAAGGAAAGTTGTAAAATGGAAAAGGTCGATATTTTAGTGGCTGGTATGACTTCCCCGGAGTTTATTATAGTAATGAAAAAAGCCAAAGCAATTATTACTGATCACGGAGGCATGACATCTCACGCCGCCATTGTGTCCCGCGAGCTTGGCGTTCCTTGTATTGTTGGAACCAAAATCGCCACTCAAGTCTTAAAAGATGGGGATTTGGTTGAGGTGGATGCGGATCAAGGCGTGATTAAAATTATTAAATAATAATATGGTAAAAATGACAAATTGGCAGCCGATATTTAAAAGAGAAATTTCGCTTTGCGAAATTTATATCTGGGCGCAAGCTTATGTGGAGGAAATGAAAAAAATGGTCGGCTGGAATTTTAAGAATTTATTATTTATTTCAGAGAAAGGCGTTGAAGAATCTTTTAGAGATATAGAAGATTTACGGTCTTTTAGAAATTTCTTGAAACATGAATTAAAAACTGACAGCGAATATATAGTTAATAGCGGAGCGAAGATTATTAGCTGTTTAAGGCAATGGATTGAAATTGCAAAAAACATAAATAAAAAGGATTTAAAAAAATTGGACAATAAAAAATTAGCAGGGTTATTTGATGAATTTTGCAAAAAACAAAAAATGTTTTTTTCCATTATCCAATTTCCGGTTTATATTGAAAACAGCAGAATGGTTTTTAATAAAAATCAAATTTTACAATTAAAAGAAATAGGGAAAATTAGGAACAAAGCGGCTAAAAAAATGTATTTCATCCATAATAACGAGAGGAATATTTTGTTTTCCGAAATAGCCGAAAGAATGAATATAAATTTGAAACTATGCTTTTTTCTTTTGCCGGATGAAATAATTAATTTTCTAATAAACAATAAACAAGTTGTTAAACAAAATATTTTGCAAGCAAGATATGATTATTATGTCCTGATTGTGAAAAAAGAGAAAATTAATTTATTTATCGGAGAAAAAGCCAAGGAAATTAAAACTCAAGCATTAGGAGATAAAGATAGTATTAAAAGTAAGACCATAAAAGGTAAAATTGGAAACAAGGGGAAAGCCGCGGGAATTGTAAAAATTATTATTAAAAAAGCTGAGCTGAAAAAAATAAAAAAAGGAGATATTTTCGTGTCATATATGACTATCGCCGATTTTATTCCATATTTAAAAAAGGCCGCGGCTTTTATAACAGACGAAGGAGGAATAACCTGCCATGCGGCGATTGTGGCGCGGGAAATGAATAAGCCGTGTATTATCGGCACTAAAATCGCGACTAAAGTTTTAAGAGACGGGGATTTGGTGGAGGTGGATGCTAATAAAGGAGTGGTAAAAATATTAAGCAAATAAAATATGAATTTTAAAAAATTGGAAAAATTAAAATGGAATATTGAGCATTATGACGGTTGCCCGGCATTTACAGAAATGACCGCCCATGGCTTTACCAGCTTTCTTTATGAAAGCAAAATTCCGGTTTATAGAATTAATCTTAGTTACTATTCACATGGCGAGGGCGACTGGATGTCGCTGTTTTCCGACCACAATAGAATCGGAAGCGCCATTGTTTCCGAATTTATCAGCAATCAGAAAACAATTATGAATCTTCATTCGCGTTGGCTGAAAAATTTTAAAACAATGATGGACAATTTTTATAGCTTGTTTAATGTTGATTTGTCCGGATTTGCAGATAATAAACTGATATGCTGGGCGGAAAATATTTATAAGTTCTATAAAAAAATTTCCATGCCGGGATTTATTGACGGCTATATGTTTTACGCGGATAAAAGGCTTGATGGCCTGCTTAAAGATTTTTGCGCGAAGAAAGGCATAAAAAATTATCAGAGAATATATTCAATTCTAAGCGCGCCGGCCGAGCCGTCGTTTATAAACAAAGAGGAAGACGATCTTAGAGCAATAGTTAAATTGTTGCAAACAGCAGGGTATGGAAGCCGGTCTGATCTGAGAAAATATTTAAGAAAGACCGCAAAGCAAGGAATATTGAAAATGTTTGAAAACCATTTGCATAAATATTCATGGATAAAAAGCAGTTATGCCGGCTATTCCGAATATTCTTGGGACCAGATGGAAAATGAAGCGAAAAAAATAATAAGTGAAGAAAATAGTTTCTTCAATAATATATATCATAAAAATAAAAAATTAAAAGAAGAGATAATAAAAAAGCATAAATTCACGAAAGAGATAAGAGCGATTGCGAAATTAACGGAGATATTCGTTGAATGGCAGGATCAGAGAAAGATATATACGTTAACATTCGTTAGTCTGCAAAATAAATTGCTTCGGGAGATCGCCAAGAGAACAAAAATAGATTTAGAGCTATTGAAATATTGCCGGACAGAAGAAATAGCAGGCATTCTTCATTGTAATTTTAATATTGAAGAATTAAAAAGAAGAAAAAAAGCGTGTTTATTTTTTTACGCCAAAGGCAGAATCACAGGCATTATTACCGGACCAGGAGCTAAAAAATTTTTAAATGCAGTAAGCCGGATTGATATTAACAAGATTAATGAAATAAAAGGATTATCCGCTTCTATGGGTAAATGTATCGGCAAAGTAAAAATTGTTATATCGGCAAAAAATATCAGCAAGGTAAATTCGGGCGAGATTTTAGTCGCGCCCATGACCAGGCCGGAGCATTTAATGGGAATGAAAAAAGCCGGCGCGATTATCACGGATGACGGCGGAATTACTTGCCATGCCGCGATTATCGCCCGTGAACTTGGCATCCCCTGCATCATCGGCACGAAAATCGCTACCAAAGTTTTGAAAGATGGGGATTTCGTGGAGGTAGATGCGGAGCGGGGAATAGTAAAAATTTTAAAGAAAAATAAAACTTGAATTATATAAATAATTTTTTAAACAAAAAAATGGAGCGAAGTCCCGCAAGGTTGCGGGGCGGATAAGGGAGTGGTTAAAGTATCTAAAAGAGCGAAAATTTAAATTAAGTTCGGCTTCATTTTAAGTTTAATTGGGAATGAAACTAAGTTATAAAAGAGTGATAATAATAAAAATATGCAGCTAATTAAAAAACAAGAACTAAATAAAATAATCAAAGAAAATTTTAACTGTGAGTTTGCGATTAAGCACGACGGACTATACTTGATAGAGATAATAGCAAGCTGTAAAAGCTGGAAACAAAATTTAAAAAAACTAAGATCATTTTTCAAGGATGATGATTTAACAATTAAAATAGATGAAATAGAATTTCCAAAATTAAACGGCAAGCGCGGTTTATTTGACGGTGAAGTTGCATGGAATGGGAATAACCTAAATGGGTTTTTTAAAACCAATATTTTTGTTGTTAACCTAAAGCGGGGCGATCATACTATTCAATTTTTAAATAATCAAAAGCCATACTTGCAAAGCATTAAAATATTAAAAGCAGAAAATGTAGAAAAAATAACATATATTCCAACAGAAAATAATCCAGCGCAAGACGGAGACAGAAGACAGTGGATGAATATTATATTAGTTGATTTACCGCTTAAAAATCTGCTTATCAAAGCAAAAGCGAATAAACATAGCAGAGACAGCGATGACATAAAGCTGATTATTGACAACAAAATTCAACATAACACAGAATCTAAATTACATAAATATTGGTATTGGCGCGGCAGAGCTTTAAGCGGCGAAGAAAAAGAATTTAACAAAGAGGTTAATCTGCCAAAAGGATTGCATTATATTGAATTATGGGCTGATAGAATGCCGTTCTTATATAGAGTTGAGATGGAATTGGGAAATATGGATGTTGAGCAAGATAGAAAAATTATTCAGCAGTATGATATGTATAAGGGCGTTGGCGGGAAAGAGAATTATAATAGATTTGACAATGAAATAAAAGAAGCAGTGGATTTTTGGAATAATGTTTTTGCCAAGCAAGAATATCCGCCTAAAGAATTGCTTGATTATAATCTTGTGAAAGCGATGATTTATAAAGAGAGTAGGATAGGATATTATAAATCAGAATATTATAAAGCATATCCTGATGTAATGCAGGTTGGCGACACTAATAATCCGGCATTAAATAGCTTAAGAGGCGTTAGCGGATATGATGCCAATGAGTTTGTTTCTAAAAATAAAAAAGATCATATAAGCTATAATTTTCCAGAGGAGTGGCTGCCAGTTAAAGTAGAAAATCCAAAAGAAAGTATTTTTTGGGGAGTTAGATGGTTGTATAATAAAGCGCAAAAATATTATGGCGCAGGAGTTGATTATAATAATCCGCCATTTGATAGAGAGTGGAAACCATGGGAACAGGCGATAATAGATTATAATGGTTCGCCTAAAAAATATGAATATCAAAAAGAGATTTGGGAAATATATAAAAATGGGGTTGATCCAGATGGAAATATTTTATGGAAAAAGAATGATAGTGGATTTAGCTTAATAAAAATGTTGATAGTTATTGGATTGTTGATTTCTTCATCTTTAATATGGCTTTACTTTTTGGTAAAAGTTAATAATCTTATTGATAATTGTGTTTGCGCCGAAACAGCTGTTTTAAGCGAAATATCGCGGAACACTCAATATGGAGAATTTAATTATTCAGCAGAGGAACATGAATTGATCCGCGCTATTTTTTTGCGGGATTTGGAGCAGTATAAAAAAGATAAGTATCACTATGGTGATGTGTTTAAAAACACAATAGATGAATGCCAAAAAAGCAATTGCGATTTAGAATATATTATTACGGGATATTATGATGACTTGGTAAAATATACGCGCAGTAATAAACAATTTTTAGATGCCGTAAGTATGTTTGATTTTATGCAAAATGTTAAAGTAAGGGATATTGATAATGATGGAGAAAATGAAATTATTTTTATTAAGAAAGATGTATTAAATAATGAATATTTAGCAATAATAATAATTGATAAAGTTGAAAATAAATTTCAAATTGTTGAAAAAAAAGTTGAAGATATGGCTTTTGGCCGTATTGATGCGATAGATTTAACAGGAGATTTGCAGCCGGAAATAGTACTGTTAGCGCAAAATTATAGATGGGGAGAACGTTTATTTGTTTATGAATATTCAGATAATAAAATAATCAACATATTTCAACATAACGAATTAGTTTATCCGATTTATGTTTTTTCAGATTCAAACAATAATGGCAAAATGGAAATAAAAGTGGATGGATATTTATATAATAACGGGCATCCCGTTGATAAAAATTTAAAAGATGTTAAAGTGTATGAGTATAGTATAGAGGAGAACGATTTTATTTTATTAAAATAGCCGCGCATTACGAAGCAAAATAATATGTTCATAAAAACATTCAAACAACTGACAAAAAAAGACGTTAATATCGCCGGCGGCAAAGGCGCGTCGCTTGGCGAGATGTTAAACAATAAAATGCCGGTTCCGCCGGGATTTGTTGTTTTGGCAGGCGCTTTTGACAGATTTTTGCAAGAAACGGACTTAGCGCAGGAGATTGATGCCCAGCTGGAAAAAGTCAATTATGATGATGTTAATTCTGTTGACAGGGCGTCAAATGTGATTAGAGATTTAATTCATGACGCAAAAACGCCTGAAGATTTGGAAAAGTATATAGTTGGCGGTTTTAAAAAAATGAAGTGCAAATTGGTTGCGGTTAGATCATCCGCCACAGCCGAGGATTCAAGCGTGGCTTCATGGGCAGGGGAGCTGGAAAGCTATTTGAATACCACTGAAAAAACATTGCTTGCCAATGTAAAAAAATGCTGGTCGTCTTTATTCACTCCGCGGGCTATTTTTTACCGCGAGGAAAAGGATTTGCGCGAGACGCATGTAAGCGTAGCGGTAGTGGTTCAGGAAATGGTGGAATCGGAAATTTCCGGCATCACTTTTACGGTTCATCCGGTAACGCAGGATAAAAATCAACTGATCATTGAAGCCGGCTGGGGCCTTGGCGAGGCGATTGTCTCGGGCTCAATTACGCCGGATAGTTATGTGGTTGAGAAATTCCAAATCTCAAATAACAAATCACAAACAAATCCCAAATTCAAAATTCAAAATTCCAAGCAACTTCAATTTGAAATTATAGATATTAATGTGGCTGAACAAAAGAAGCAGATTGTGCGATGTCTGCGCAAGGGCGTTAAGTGGGTGTCTGTGCCAAAAAGCAAGCGGGAAAAGCAAAAATTAACAGGCAAGCAGATTATTGAGCTGGCGAAATTATGCGCGCAAATTGAAAAGCATTATAAAAAACCGCAGGACATTGAGTGGGCTTTCAAGGGCGGGGAGTTTTATATCGTGCAGAGCAGGCCGATTACTACTTTGTGAAGATTTTAAAAAGAGAGAAAAATTAATTGCCCAAAAATCCCTTGACACATCGTTTCTAATAATATACAATAATAGTATATTATTAGAAATGATATTTTATGAAGAAAGAAGAAAAAAAATCAATAAGCAAAGCGGATTTAATTAGAAGGGCGATTAAAGAATTGCCGTTTTTTGAAATTGAAAATTTGCTGGCTATTGATGAAAATAAGAATAATTTAAGGATTTTATTATCGCGAATGAAGCGTAAGGGCGAGATATTGGCTATAAAAAGGGGAATGCATGTTCATTTTGATTATTTAACCAAAGTTAAAATTGCGCGCAACAAAAAAGATTATGATGAATTTATCGCTTGTTTGGCTTATCAGCCGTCTTATTTAAGCTTGGAATATGTTTTGGCTGAAAATGGAATATTAAGCGAATCTGTTTTTAATTTTACATCAGCAACAACGGCAAAAACTTATAAATTAGCCAACGAGTTTGGAAATTTTCATTATTATCATTTGAAAGATGAATTGTTTATTGGCTACGGCATTATCAAAAAGCATGGATATTTAATTTATAAAGCCGGCGCGGCAAAAGCATTGTTTGATTTTTTGTATTTAAGAAAAAATATTTTATTAAACCGCGATACAGTCAAGGAGCTGAGATTGAATTTAGGCGGCTTCAGCAAGAAAGATAAAAGCGAGCTTAAAAAATATATTAAAATAGAAGGATCAAAAAGAATGCTAAAAATTTTTAATTATTTGGAATTTTAATAATAGACTCACTGCATAATTATTTATTACTGCAATTTCCATATTTTGGCCAAATTTTCCATCCCGCAATCCTGCGGGATCAGTTTAGCTTAGGCTAAACCTCAAAAATTGTTTGAAAAATTTGACTCACCCCGTAAGACTACGGGGCGTTACATAACTAATTATGCAGTGAGTCTAATAAAATATCTATGCATAAAATAAAAGATGTTTTAAAAAGCCTGTTAGAGGAAAACAGCGATAAAACAATATTATACCGGAGAAATATTTTAAAAGAATATTTGCAGATTTTTGTTTTGGATTTTATATATTCAAACAAAAAATATAAAGATTTGATTTTTTACGGCGGCTCATGCCTGTCCCAGTGCTACGGATTGCCGCGATTGTCAGAGGATTTGGATTTTGTGGTTATTAAAAAGAAAATTAACTTAAAAGAAATGGCTGTCGGCTTGGAAAAATATTTTAAAGACAAGACTGATTTAAGGCCGATAGCGAAAATACAAAAATTCAGAATTTATTTGAAATTTCATGTATTGGAAGAATTGGAATTGTCGGATAAAAGCGAAAGCGATATATTGCTGTTAAAAGTTGAGATATTCAAAGGTTTTGATTTTTGCAAAAAATACAAAACAGAAATCAAGCCGCTTTTTAAATTAAACAAATCTTTGCTCGTAAAAGTTTTTGATTTGCCGACTTTGATGTCAACAAAAATACTGGCGGTTTTAAATAGAAAATGGGAAAAAACAGATAAACAGGGCAACACCCTTTTGGCTGTCAAGGGCAGGGATTATTTTGATTTAATGTGGTATATTGAAAAAGGAGTGCGGCCGAATATTGAATGCTTGGATAAAGCTAAAAATTTGGATAAGGTAAAAAAGAATTTAATAAATATTATAAATAAAGTTGACGCGAAAAGCATTAAGCTTGATTTGGAAAATTTTATCAGCGACGCGGATTTTGTAAAAAATTTAAGCGGCAATATTAAAAATATCTTAATCAGCGGAGTGGAGAAAATGGAATAGATAGGTTTTTTTATTTTCGCGCTGTTCTTCAATCGCCACTAAGGTTTTGAAAGACGGGGATTTGGTGGAGGTGGATGCGGAGCGGGGAGTGGTAAGAATCTTAAAGAAAAATAAAGCTTGACGGGATATTTTAGTTATATTATACTGTATATATGAGTACAGATAAAATGAACATAAAATCTAATAGATTCGCGCAAATCGCTAAATTGGGAAGCGCGATTTTTCATACGAAAGATTTGGCTAATTTATGGCAAATTAACAATGCGAACACTCTATACACAACCCTTAAAAGATATGCCAAACAAGGGTTGTTGTTTAGAATTTACAAAGGTTTTTATTCTATCAAGCCAATTAATGAGCTGGATCCTTTGCTGCTGGGGCTAAAAGCTTTGCGCGAGTTTTCTTATGTAAGCGCGGAAACAGTTTTGGCAGAGCAAGGCATAATTTTTCAAAGCGGCAATAAAATTACCTTAATCAGCTCTAAATCAAAGAAATTCAGCATAGGAGATAATAATTATTACTCAAGAAAATTATCTGATAGATTTTTATTTAACCCTGTTGGAATAGAGGATAACAATGGCGTAAAAATAGCTTCTGCTGACAGGGCGGCGGCTGATTTATTGTATTTTAATTCTAAAACATATTTTGATAATAGCAAAAAGATTAATTGGAAAAAAGTAAAAAAAATACAAAAAGAAATCGGATACCCGTTAACTCCAAAATATTATGATATTGCCAAATCAAAAAGACGCAAAACATAAGGCATGGCTTTATCGTTTGCTGTCTGAAATATACGACAATCAATTATTAGCGACTTCGCTCTATTTTAAGGGTGGAACTTGCGCGGCTATGCGCGGTTTTTTAGATAGATTTTCCATTGATCTTGATTTTGATTATGTTGCCAAAGCTCAAGACATAAATTTGGTGAGAAAAAATATGGAAAGAGTTTTTAAAGATCTCGGCTTAACCATTAAAGAAAAAAGCCAAAGGGTTCCGCAATATTTTCTAAAATATTCAGCCAAAGCCGGCGAAAGAAATACTGTCAAAATAGATGTAACTATGCCGCCGCCTGAATCAAATAAATACCAAGCCGTGGAGATGAAAGAAATTGACAGGATAATTATGTGCCAGACCGTTGAAACAATGTTTGCCAATAAATTAGTCGCTTTGATTGACCGGCACGAGAAGAATGGTTCTGTCGCCGGCAGGGACATTTATGATATCCATTATTTTTTTACGCAAGGATTCAGCTATAATAAAGATGTAATAGCGGAAAGAAGAAAAAAGCCCGTAAATATTTTTTTAAAAGAGCTTATTGTTTTTATTCAAAAACATATAACCAATACAATTTTAGATCAGGACATAAACACTTTGCTTCCTTATGATAAATTTAAAAAAATCAGGAAAATTTTAAAGCAGGAAACTTTGATGTTTTTGAATGATGAGATCAAGAGATTGGAAATAAAAAAATAAAATTAAAATCGCCGCTAAGGTTTTAAAAGACGGGGATTTGGTGGAGGTGGATGCGGATAAGGGAATAGTGAAGATATTAAAAAGAAAATAAAACAATAAGCTAAATATTAGTTGACAGTTGACAGTTGACTGTCAACCTTTTAAAATATAAATATGTCCAACAAAACAGCCGATAAAATAATAGAATATATAAAAAACAAAAAGCAAGTCGCGGCCGGCGAGCTTGTGGATTATCTTGGCATCAGCAGGCAGGCTTTATTTAAACATCATTTGTCCAAACTTTTAAAAAACGGCGCATTGGTTAAAATCGGCAAGCCGCCTAAAGTTTTTTATTTGTTAAAAGAAAAAAAGGAAGCAAGGCCAAGATATAAGATTGATAAAAAATTAATAAAAATAATCAATACAAATTATCTAATCATAACTCCCGGAGGAGAAAAATTAGAGGGGTATAAAGGATTTGTGTATTGGTGCGAAAAACAGGAATTGCCAGTTGAAAAAACCGCCAAAGAATACGCGTTAACTCTGCAAAAATACGCGCGGTATAAAAAAAGCGGCTTGATTGGCGGGATGCAAAAAATAAAAGGAACATTCAGCAATGTATATTTGGATAAAATGTATTATTTGGATTTTTACAGCATTGAAAGGTTCGGCAAAACAAAGTTGGGCCAATTGCTTTTATACGCGAAACAAAGCCAGAATAAAAAATTAATGAAAGAATTAATTGACCAGACGCGGATTTCAGCGGAAAAATTAATAAAAAAATTTAAAATAGGCGGAGTCGGCTTTATCCCGCCGACAGTAAAAAGAGAAACGCAGTTTATGAACGAATTAAAGAAAAAAATGCATTTGGCAGTTAAGGAAATCGTAATAACTAAAATTAAAACAGATATTATCGTGCCGCAAAAAACTTTAAATAAACTTAATGATAGAATTGAAAACGCCAAGAAAACTTTCGCCGTGGAAGAAGCAGGAAATTTTAACGCCATACTCTTGATTGATGACGCGGTTGGCTCAGGAGCCACATTAAATGAAATCGCGAAAAAGATTAAAGGCAGAGGAACCGCGAAAAAAGTAATCGGGCTTGCGATAACAGGCAGCTTTAAAGGTTTTGATGTGATTAGCGAAGTATAAGGATATTATTATTGTTGGCATAAAAAACGCCACTAAAGTTTTAAAAGATGCTTGTCCGCCGAAATTTTAATGTAGGCGGAGGGATTTGGTTGAGGTTGACGCGGACAAGGGGGTTGTTAAGATATTAAAAAAAGTTAAAGAGTGAAAGTAATTAACAGTATTGCAAAAATAATAAAAAAAAGAGCCGAATAACAGGGATAAACTTGCGTTTATGTGTTGTTCGGCTGAATACGAGATTAGAGGTTATGAGATTTTTTTGCCGGTTGCGGTTTCTGGATCAAGCTCATAGAGCTGACCCTTCTCGTTAATCGCCTTTAACCCTAAGGCAATTAAGAGTTCCCCTCCGGCGCAAAGCAGTGTCCGATCCGGCAGATCGGAAACGAATTTCCATGCGTCAAAGCATGGAGCGCCGAGACTGATGTAATCATTCTTTAAGTCAACAAGTGTTCCGTCAACTAAAATGACATTATAGTCAGCCTCAAGGCCGTCCGCGCTACCGCAGAACGGAGAATACTTGACTGGCACTCCATCAACATGGGGCTTGAGCACCTCATAAATTTCCTTGAAACGGGCGCCGGTGCCGATGACGACCAAGCTGATGTCGGCAGGAATTTGCAGATCTTTAATCTGCTCAATGCCTTCTTGTTTATGTACGGGGTTTGGTCCAAAAAATCTTTCTCCATGCGTGATTAAAAAACTTGTCATTTCATTCCTCCTGTTATTTTGAGTTTTAAAGAGTTTTTAGCTCATCTGAGCTAATTCAAAGCAAAAACACTTTGATTTTTTAGAATAACATATATTATTTATTAAGTCAATGGTTAATGGAAAAAATTGTTTAATATTAGCAAATATATGATACAAGAAAAATATTTAATAACAAGGGAAAGAAGAATGAATTTAACACCATGCTACTGGAATATAATTTCTCAGACATCATTAAGAACGAAAAAGATTTATAATATTGGTATTAAAATTATTTGGCAGTATTTTCTAAAAGGTAATTTAATTCAATTTTTTAGTAAAAAAGAATGGGAAAGCGCTGGCGATAAAATAGCAAATAAATTATATAAAGATAAAAATTTTGTTGGCAGTTTAGAAAAAAAATTAAATCAAGCTGAGAAGCAAATTAATGTTTTTTTAGAAAAAAATAAAAATTTAGATTATAGTAAATTAACTTTTTCAGAATTAACAAACACAGCCAATGCTATAAAAAATTTGTGGTTAGATTATGATAACATTAATATTCCATCCTGGTATATTGGCGGAGACAAATTTAGAGAACTGATTTTTAAAGATTTAAATATACCAGAAGATGAATTTTTATTTTTAACAACGCCGACAAAAAAGACAGCAGTAAGCGAATTAGAATATAAATTATTAAAGTGTACAAAATTAATTAAAGATAAAAAAAGAAATTTAGAAAAAACAGCAGAAAAATTATCTCAGGATTATGGCTGGATTCCATTTGGCTATGACGGGTTGGAGTATTGGAGTAAAGATTATTTTATTAGAGAATTAAGAAAAAAATTACAGCATTATTCCGATAAAATTGATAAAAAAGTTCAGATGATAGAAAAAAAAGACAAGGAGAATTTAAAAATAAAACAAGAAATAATAAAAAAATATAAACTTAGTGAAAAACAGATTGATCTAATTAAAAAAATAAATCTTTTCGCGGTTTGGACGGATGAAAGAAAAAAACTTGAATTCAAACTTCATTATTATTATTCCAAAATTTTATTGGAATTGGAAAAAAGATATAATATACCATATATAAATTTGAAATATTTATTTACCGAAGAACTTTCAGAAGTAAGTCAAGGCAGAGACAGGATTTTACGCATTACCAATAAAAGAATAAATAAAGATTTTATGGTAGAATTCAGAAATGGGCAAGGCGGGATTATCCCTGCACGGCGGAAAAATAAAATTTTACGAGAATTATCAGAGCAGACTAAACCATCGGAAATTAAAGGAACGGTAGCTTGCCGAGGAAATAAAAATTTTTATCAGGGCAGGGTTAAAGTTTTGTTTTCTCCAAGAGAAGGTGATAAAGTTAAAAAAGGAGATTTTTTGATAGCGACAATGACAACGCCCGACTATATAGTTTCAATGAAAAAAGCAGCTGGATTTATAACGGACGAAGGCGGAGTCACCTGCCACGCCGCGATCGTGGCGCGAGAAATGAATAAGCCCTGCATCATCGGCACAAAGATCGCCACCAAGGTTTTGAAAGACGGTGATTTGGTGGAGGTTGACGCGGAGCGGGGAGTGGTTAAAATATTAAAAAGAAAAAATGAAAGAGATAAAAATAAATTTAAACAAAATAACAAAGCCAGAGATTGATTTGATTGCTGAATATTTTAAGCAAGGCAAGGTTATTGCTTACCCGACTGACACTATTTACGGCTTGGGCTGTTTGGCAACAGACAAAAAAGCGATTAAAAGAATTTATAGGATTAAAAAAAGAAACAAGAAAAACCCGCTTTTAATTTTGGCAAGCAGTTTTGGAATGGTTAGGAAATATTGTTTCTTAAGCATGGCGCAGGAGAGATTTTTAAAAAATAAATGGCCTGGTCCTGTTTCAGTAGTTTTGCGAGCCAAAAGTTTACTGCCAAAAGAATTAACAGGCGGCAAAGGCAGCATAGCGGTTAGAATGCCTAAAAATAATTTCTTGATTAAAACAATAAGAAGAGTAGGCGCGCCGATAGTTTCCACCAGCTTGAATATAAGCGGCAAAAAGAATATAATTAAACCGGATAATTTAGAAAATTATTTTGAAACTCGCAAGCCGGATTTAATAATTAACGCAGGCGAATTAAAGAGCAAGCCGTCAAGATTGGTTGATATTCGCGATATTAATAATATTAAAATTTTAAGGAAATAAGCATAATCCGAATCAACGAATGATATCCAAATACTGCGAATAACTACAAATCGAATTTTTATTCGGATAATTAAAATTCGGAGCATTCGGATATAATTTGTAAATTAGGATTGTTTTATGTTCATAGATACCCACGCGCATATTAATTTTAGCGCTTTTAAACAAGACGCGGATGAAGTAATGCGCAAATCTTTAGCCGCTGATACTTGGATGGTTGTAGTCGGAACTGACTACAAGTCTTCCAAGCTGGCCTTGGATTACGCCAATAAATACGAAAAAGGGGTTTATGCCGCCGTCGGCCTTCATCCTATTCACCTTCAGGAAGTAAAAGCCGACGGCGAAGATTATAATTTTGTAAGCCGCGTGGAGGAGTTTAATTATGAAATGTATGAACGGTTAGGCAAGCTTAACAAGGCAGTCGCGATCGGAGAAATCGGGCTTGATTACCATCATATAAATGAAAATCAGAATGTTTTGGAAGCAAAAGAAAAGCAGAAAAAAGTTTTTATAGAGCAATTTAAGTTGGCGCGCGATTTGGATTTGCCCGTGATTATTCATTGCCGCAACGCGCATGATGATATGCTGGCAATATTGGAAGACCTGAAAAATAAATATAAAAATTTAATCTCCAAAAACAGGCCGTGGGGTGTGATGCACTGCTATTCCGGAGATGAGAATTTGGCCTGGCAGTATTTTTCGCTTGGGCTTCTTATTTCTTTTACAGGGCTTATTACTTTTTCCGCGCAATGGGATGATTTAATCAGGAAAATGCCTTTAGAAAAAGTTATGATTGAAACAGATTGCCCGTTTATGACTCCGGAGCCGTACCGCGGTCAGCGAAACGAGCCGATATTGGTAAAATATGTGGCGCAAAGAATCGCGGAAATCAAGAATTTAAGCATTGAAAGAGTGGCGGAAATTACCACTAAAAATGCCAGAGAGTTTTTTGGGATTTGATTAAAATAACAAAATAATAAAGTAATAAAATAATAGGCATTATCGCTCTAATTTTATTATTTTATTATTTTATTACTTTATTATTTTTGTAGCTTGACTTTTTGAAGGATTTGTAAAATAATGAAAGTATAAAAGAAGTAATTATTGATTGCATGAATTTTATGCCAAGGACAATAAAGTCCTTATTTATTTTGTTTGAAATATGGGCGGAAACAACAATAAATCCCTTAAAAATAATTCAGAACAGGCATGGTGGCAGCCGGCTTTAGTTTTATTCGCCAAGTTTTCCGGCTGGATAGCTGTTCCGGTGATAGCGGGAGCGTTAATAGGCAGATGGCTGGACGGCCGATACGGCACTGATCCGTGGATATTTTTAACAGCGGTTGGTTTTGCTTTTTTAATATCCATGTTTGGGTTAATCAAAAATATTAGAGAAGAGTATGAGAAGATTGAAAAAGATATTCAAGAGAGAAAGAAAGATGATTTAAAATAGTTTTTGTTAAACTAGTTAAACTAGCTAAATATGTTAGATAGAAATTAGAAATAGTTTTATGTATTTAACAAATTTAACAAATAACATTCATGTCCCAACAAGTTGAAAATCATAATCTAACAGAAGTAAGTACGGAAATAGTTCACGAACATACGCTTTTCGCCGAGCCGATTTTTGGCATTGGCAATTTTCAAATTACCAATTCTTTATTAAATTCATGGCTGGTTGTTTTGATAGTGCTGATAATTAGCTTGTCTTTAAAGTCCCGGATCAAGGCGATACCAAGGGGAATTCAAAATGTGTTTGAAATGATAGTGGAGAAATTCTTGGAAATTTTTGATTCCATAACAGGGGCGCGCCAAAAGTCATTGAAATTTTTTCCGCTGGTTTTTTCTTTTTTTATATTCATATTGCTATCCAATTGGATGGGCCTGCTTCCGGGCGTGGGATCTGTCGGCCAAGTTATATCAGAGCATGGGAATAAAGTTTTTGTGCCTTATTTTCGAGGGGGAACGGCAGATTTGAACACTACATTGGCTTTGGCTATAATCGGCGTGGTGGCCAGCCACATTTTCGGCGTGGTGGCGATCGGCTTATGGAATTATTTCAATAAATTTATAAATATCAAAGCGTTTTTGGAAATACCGAAAAAAATCAGGAAAGATCCGTCTGTACTTATAGTTAATCCGATTAAGGCCTTTGTCGGGCTTATTGAAATAATAGGAGAGGCAGCCAAGGTTGCCAGCTTGTCTTTTCGTTTGTTTGGCAATATTTTTGCCGGCGAAGTTCTGCTGGCGTCAATGTCAGCCATTCTCGCGTTCGGCCTGCCGATACCGTTTATGTTTTTGGAAATAATCGTGGGCTTGATTCAAGCGTTAATATTTGCTATGTTAATATTGGCGTACTTAACCATGAATACCAGCGCGGAAGAGCATTAATTAAAATAATATAAAAATAAAATAATAAAATAATAAAAATTTGAGAAGCATAGTTTATTATTTTGTTATTTTATTATTTAGTTTTTAAATTTATGGAAAATGTTATGTTAGCCAAAGCTTTGGCAATCGGCATTGGGTCAATCGCGCCTGCCATCGGCATCGGCATGATCGGCGCCAAGGCCATGGAAGCGATCGGCAGGAATCCGGAAGCGGCCGGCAAAATTTTAGTGCCTATGCTTTTAGCCGCGGCTTTTGCCGAAGCTATCGCGATTTATGCTTTAGTTATTGCCTTTGGCATAAAATAAAATTGTTTTATGCGCGGGTGGTTATCAATTTAATCTCCTGCGTATAAAATTATTTTTGAATAATGAATTAGGAATTTATTGCAATAATTTATTGCGTTCCATATTCTTTTATTATGGAAAATTTAATTGAAACATTTCATATAGATATAAAGTTATTGATAGCGCAGGTTGTCAATTTTGCCATAGTGTTTTCCGTGTTGTATTTTTTCGCTTTAAAGCCATTGATTAAGGTCATGGGAGACAGGACGAAAAAAATTGAAAAAAGCATAAAAGACGCGCGGAAAATAGAAGAAAAATTAAGCCAAACAGACGAAGAATATCATAAAGCAATCAGCCAGGCCAAGAAAGAAGCGAATATTATTATGGAAAAAGCGAGCATCGCGGCTGAAGAAAAAGGCAAACAGCAAATAGTAAAAGCCAAAGAGGAGATAGGCCGGATTATTAATCATGAAAAAGAACAAATGCAGATTGAAAAAGCCAAGACATTAAAAGAAATCAAAAAAGAAGTGGCTGATTTGGTAGTTGTTTCTTTGGAAAAGATTTTAGAGGAAAAAGTTGACAGTAAAAAGGACGGGGAGTTGATCAGGAGGATGGTTAAAAGATAGATATAATTCGAATGCTTCAAATTAATATTCAAATGCCTCAAATACGAATTATTCAAATAATTTAATTCGATTTGTAGCTATTTGCAGCATTTGAATATCATTTGTAGATTTGAATTATATTTTATGAAGATTGCATCAAAACAATACGCGGAAAGTTTATACCAAGCTGTTCAGAATAAGAATGACAGCAGGATTAAAGATGCTATAAAAATTTTTTTTCAGATTTTAGTTCAGAACAATGATTTATCTAAAGCCGATGAAATAATCAATGAATTTGTTAAAATATGGAATAAAGAAAATGGAATAATTGAAGCTGGCGTGGAAAGCGCTAAGACATTGGATAATAATATTATTAAATTATTAAATAATTATATTATTAAATTGTCAGGGGCAAAAACAGTTATTTTAAATCAAAAAATAAATAAAGATATTTTAGGAGGAGTGATTATCAAATATGGAGATAAAATTTTGGATGGGAGCTTGAGAATGAGGCTGGGCGAGTTGAGGAGATCGTTGGTAATTTGAAATTTGTAATTTGGGGTATTGTTAAAAATACGAATAGTCACTAATAATGTTGTTTTTATATAAGAATTTATTAGTTATTTTACAAAAGAAAAAGGCACCATTGCTGATGCCTTGCTGGTATGCGGTTATTATGGAAATTTGTCAGAATTAACACCTTTTTAAAGTAACGCGGTTTATTGTTTCCCTGATAGTAGGTGTAAATCAATCAAATTAATGTAACGAGAAATTTTTTGCGATTTGGCGAGAAGCTCCCTTTGCTCTGGTTTGAGAGATGATTTAAAGTCGTTTACTATTTGGATTCTCTCTGTTTCAGCGCAACTAAGGCATATTTTAAAGGAACCAATTAGTCGTTTTAATTCTTCAGACATTTCGGGTATTTCCATTTTTATTTTACATCTTTGACATTGTTTTTTCATATTTACCCTCCTTTTTTTTCTTGTATCTTAATATTAACTTAACATAAATAATAAAAAAGTCAATCCTGCGCCAAGGCTTCGGATTGTAAATGATTATATATGAGTAACACAAAAGATTTTATCGTAGAACAATTAAAAAAACAAATCATTGATTTTAAATCGGAAATCAAGGAACAGACAGTCGGCAAGGTTATTGAAGTCGGCGACGGCATTGCCAGAATTTCCGGATTATCGGATTGCATGATGAGCGAGATGTTGGAATTTACCACTGGCAAACAGACGAATGACCGTGAAACACTCTCTGCCTCGTCGCAGTCTCCTGAAAGGGACTGCGACGGAAAGAGCGGAAATCGTCGCAGTCCTCTTCGAGAGACTGCGACGAGACAAGCGGTGTATGGCGTTGCCTTGAATTTGGAAGAAGATAGCGTGGGCGCTATTATTTTGGGCGACTGCCATAAAATTAAAGAAGGGGATGAAGTTAAATCATTAAAAAGGATTTTGGAAGTTCCGGTTGGCGAAAATGTGATTGGCAGGGTAGTCAATCCTTTGGGACAGCCGCTGGACGGAAAGGGAGAAATGTTAGCTGATAAATTTTATCCGATAGAAAAAATAGCTCCGGGCGTAATTACCCGCGAATCAGTAAGCCAGCCGGCGCAGACAGGCATAAAAGCGATTGACGCAATGATTCCAATTGGCCGGGGTCAAAGAGAATTAATTATCGGCGATCGCCAGATTGGCAAGACAGCCATTGCCATTGATGCTATCATAAACCAGAAAGGCCAAAACATGAAATGCATTTATGTGGCGATTGGGCAGAAAGAGTCAAAAATAGCCAATATCGCGGCAAAATTAGAAGAGCATGGCGCGATGGAATATACAACGATTGTTTTGGCTGGCGCGTCTGATCCGGCCTCGCTCGCCTACATAGCGCCTTACGCCGGATGCGCGATGGCTGAATATTTTTTGGACAAAGGCGAAGATGTATTGATTGTTTATGACGATTTAAGCAAGCACGCGGTTGCTTACCGCGAGATTTCTTTGCTTTTGCGCCGGCCGCCGGGACGAGAAGCTTATCCGGGCGATGTTTTTTATCTTCATTCAAGATTATTGGAAAGATCCTGCAAATTGAACGAACAGCACGGCGGAGGATCAATCACCGCTCTGCCTATTATTGAGACTCAGGCAGGCGATGTTTCCGCGTATATTCCAACCAATGTCATATCAATTACTGACGGCCAGATTTATCTGGAGCCGGATTTATTTTATCAAGGAAACCGCCCGGCCGTGAATGCCGGACTTTCCGTGTCCCGCGTCGGATCGGCGGCTCAGATTAAAGCCATGAAAAAAGTTGCGGGAAAAATGAGATTGGAAGCCGCGCAATACCGCGAACTGGCCGCGTTCGCCCAATTCGGCTCTGACTTGGATGAAGACACAAAAAATAAATTGGAAAGAGGCAAGCGGCTGGTGGAAATATTCAAGCAAGACCAGTATAAGACAGTTCCGGCCGCCAACCAGGTATTAATATTTTTTGCCGCGATCTCCGGCTTGCTTGACAATGTTCCGGTTGAGAAAATTAATAAATTTGAAGAAGAATTAAATAAGTACGCGGAAAATAACGGGCAGGATATTTTGCAAGAGATTGCGGAGAAAGGGGACTTTGATGAAAAATTGGAGGAGAAGATGAAAAAGCTGGTTGAGGATTGTAAGGGCACAATAGAAATAATAAAATAATAAAATAATTAAATAATAAAATAATTAAATAATTAAATAATTAAATAATAAAATAATAAAATAATTAAATAATTAAATAATTAAATAATAAAATAATTAAAATGTTGGTTGTAAACAATAATCACCATAGCTTTGAAGATGTAAAAGCATGGCAATTAGCCAGAAAGTTTCGAAAATTAATATATAATATTTCTAATAATTTTCCCAAAAAAGAAAATTATTGTTTAACAAGCCAGATAAGAAGAGCCGCAATTTCTATACATTCAAATATTGCTGAGGGATATGGGCGTTATAATTTTCAAGAGAACATTCAATTTTGCAGGATCGCAAGAGGTTCGTTGATAGAAGTTTTGGATCAATTATATGTAGCATTGGATGAAAATTATATTAGTTTAGATGATTTTAGAAATATATATAAAGAAGGCAAGGCAACTGAAAAAGCAATAAATGGGTATATAGGATTTCTAAAAAAACAAAGAAATAAAATAATAAAATAACTAAATAATTAAATAATATCACTTTAACTTTTATATTATTTTATTATTTTTATTATTTAGTTATTTCAAATTATGGCTAACACCAGAGATATACAAAATAGAATAAAATCAATCAGCAATACCAAAAAAATTACCAAGGCGATGGAAATGGTGGCGGCGTCAAAGATGCGGCGCGCGATTGAGGCCGTGCTGAAAACCAGGACTTACGCCAATTTAAGCTGGAATATTGTTTTAAATTTGTCGCAGGCGGGAAACAGCAATGGCGGCCAAGCTCTGCATCCGCTTTTAGCAAAGCGCGAGAGAATTAAAAAAGTCGGCATTGTTTTAATAACATCAAATAGGGGATTGTGCGGCGGGTTTAACACAGCCATTGTTAATAAAGCGCATAAAAGCGTTGAAAAGCATAAAGAGTTGGGAAAAGAAAATTCTGAATTTATAATAATCGGCAAGAAAGGAGCTATTGTAAAAAAACATTATAATTATGATATTGCCGCGGAATTTTCCAAAGAGGATATAATCAGCGAAGTAAAAGAAGTTTTGCCCATAGCGAAAATAGTCTTGGATGATTATTTAAGCGGAAAATACGACAAGATTATGGTTGCCTATACTGATTATGTAAGCGCTTCCAAGCAGATTCCGCGCGTAAAACAGCTTTTGCCGATTGACATAACAACACAAGATGAATATTTGGGAATTGTCGGCGAAGACACAAGAGTTGGCATTGACAAAGAATTTATTGACAAGAAAAAAGAAAAACGTTTGCAGGATAAAAAGAATACATACGAATATACTTTTGAGCCGAATCCAAAAGAAGTTTTGGATGAAATGATTCCGCGCTTAATTGAAGTTCAGCTTTTTCAGGCATTGCTTGAGTCAAACGCTTCAGAGCACAGCGCCAGAATGTCAGCCATGCATCAGGCAACAGACGCGGCCAAAGACATGGCGGACGAGTTAACGCTTTTTTACAATAAAGCCAGGCAGGCGAGCATAACAGCTGAGATTGCGGAGATTAGCGCCGGGGCGAATGCGCTTGCAGAGTAATAAGAACTACAAGAATTATTTATAAAGAAGAATAAGCAAACTTAATATTCGTTTTAATAATTCTTCTTTATATTGGATTCTTGTAGTTAATATTAAGAAAAGAAAAAAAGACCGCAACTGTGGTTAAGCTACGGTCTGTGAAAAATTAAGAGTTTGATTAAAATTTATTATCCAATAATTCAAAATATCACATAACAATTAATTTGTCAAGCCTTCGCTAAAGCTGCGGCTTGCAAGCTAAAATATGCCAGAAAACAATAAAAAAACAGGCAAAGTAAAACAAGTAATCGGCGCGGTGGTTGATGTTCATTTTGAAACAGAACTGCCCGAGATTTATACCGCGCTTGAAGTTGAGCGCGGCGGTAAAAGTTTAATTCTTGAAACCCAGCAGCACATTGGCTCCAATGTGGTCAGGACGGTTGCTATGGGAACAACCGACGGATTGAAGCGTGGTGACAAGGTTGTGAACACAGGCGCCGGCATCAGCGTGCCGGTGGGAGATGAAACGCTGGGCAGGATTTTTGATGTTTTGGGCAATCCGGTTGACGGCAAAGAAGCGCCGAAGACGGACAAAAAATATCCTATTCACAGGCCGTCTCCGGCTTTTGCGGATCAGTCAACCAAAACGGAAATTTTGGAAACCGGCATCAAGGTTATTGATTTAATCTGCCCGATTGCCAAAGGCGGCAAAGTGGGCATGTTCGGCGGCGCCGGCGTGGGCAAGACTGTTATTATTCAGGAATTTATAAATAATATCGCCAAACAGCACGGCGGTTATTCGGTTTTTGCCGGAGTCGGCGAGCGGACCAGGGAAGGCAATGATTTGTATCATGAAATGAAAGGCGCCGGAGTGCTTGACAAAGTTGCAATGGTTTTCGGCCAAATGAACGAGCCGCCTGGAGCTCGCGCCCGTGTAGCATTATCCGGGCTTTCCATGGCTGAATATTTTCGCGATGAGCAGAATCAGGATGTTTTATTTTTTATTGATAATATATTCAGATTTACCCAAGCCGGATCTGAAGTATCCGCTCTTTTGGGACGCATGCCTTCTGCCGTGGGATACCAGCCGACTTTGGCAACGGAAATGGGCGAACTGCAGGAGCGAATCACTTCCACCAATAAAGGGTCTATTACTTCCATTCAGGCGGTGTATGTGCCGGCAGACGACCTTACTGATCCGGCTCCTGCCACTACTTTCGGGCATTTGGATTCCACGGTTGTATTGTCGCGCGGCTTATCCGAACTGGGAATTTATCCGGCGGTTGACCCGCTTGATTCCTCGTCTATTATCCTTGATCCAAAAATTGTCGGAGAAGAGCATTATGCGGTGGCGCGCGGAGTGCAGAAAATACTGCAAAGATACAAAGAATTGCAGGATATTATCGCCATACTTGGCATGGAGGAATTGTCTGATGAAGATAAACTGATAGTGTCGCGCGCCAGAAAAATACAGAGATTTTTGTCCCAGCCATTCGCGGTCGCGGAAACATTTACCGGCCATCCGGGAAAATACGTAAAAATAGCTGATACTATCCGCGGGTTTAAAGAAATCTTAGACGGCAAGCATGATGATAAAGGTGAGGGGGAGTTTTATATGCGTGGAAACATAGAAGAAGTGGGTAGGAAATAAATCTTATAAATCATATAAATCCCTGCTTTTTTTTCGCAGGGATTAATAAGATTAATATGAAAATTATTAAATTTGAAATAGTAACACCCGAACGAGTTGTTTTAAAAGAGCAAGTTGTTCAAGTAACCGCGCCGACAAGACAAGGCGAGATTACTGTTTTGCCAAACCATATTCCTTTGGTTGCCAGTTTAATGCCGGGCGTGATTGAAATTATTAAGGAAAATGGAAACAGCGAAATAATGTCCGTGTCAGGCGGATTTATTGAAGTATCAAAAAATAAAGTGGTTATTTTGGCCAATACGGCCGAGATGGCTGAAGAAATTGACGAGACAAGAGTTGAGGAAGCCAGAGAAAGAGCGGAAAAGACCGTTAAAGAGATAAGGCATTTTGACCGCGAGAGGTTTGCTAATATTAACGCTTTAATCGCCAAGGAGCTTGCCAGAAGCAGGGCGGTGAAGCGGTGGAAAAAAATAAAACATGTTGATTAGCAAAGTGAAATATTTAGTTTTAGACAGAGGATTTTAGAATTAAATGCGATAAAAATGGTTTTGTAAAATTAGTTAAATATGTTAAATCAGTTAAATTATTGATAATAATAACATAGTTAATTTTGTTATTTTAATTCAGTCTTGAATTTTTTTTCTTGCCATGCTATTATATTGACTGGGACTGGATTGCGCATAACCATAAAATTAAATATACATAAAAATATACAACAAGACTGTTGCCTTGGAGCAGCAGTTTTGTTTTTCCAAATTAATTACAATACGAATATGAAAAAAATTATTTTAGGAGTTTTGTTAGCAGCAGCTGTGTTTTATCCGGTTTTTGCTTTTGCCAGCGAGCATGGGAGCGAAGGCGGCAATGAAGAAAATATTGCTTTAATTTTTGGAGCTATGGCGATATTGCTTGTTTTAAGCAAAATAGGCAACCTTATAACCAGACTCGGCCAGCCGGCAGTTTTGGGCGAAATATTAGTCGGCGTTGCTTTGGGAAATTTGGCGCTTTTGGGCTTTTCATTTTTCAGGGAATTGGAGCATAATCAGATTATGGCTTTCTTGGCGGAATTCGGCGTCGTGCTTTTGCTTTTTCAAATCGGCCTGGAAAGCAACCTTAGCGAGATAAAAAGCGTGGGAATGAAATCTTTTACAGTAGCGGCAATAGGAGTGGCGGCCCCTTTTGCTTTAGGCGCTTATTTAATCGGGCCTTATATTCTGCCCGGGCTAAGCCAGATAACGTATCTTTTTATCGGCGCGTCTTTGACAGCGACTTCAGTCGGCATCACGGGCAGGGTGTTTAAGGATTTTAACAAATTGCATATCAAAGAAGCCAAAGTAGTTTTAGGCGCGGCCGTGATTGACGATGTTTTGGGCTTGATGATTTTGGCTGTTGTCACCGCGATCGCGACAGCCGGCTTTATCAGCCCGGCGGCCATTGCCGTAATTACTTTGAAAGCGTTTCTGTTTCTTTTCGGCGGCATAATTATTGGAAATTTTATTGCCAAGAATTTAGGCAAGATACTGTTAAAGATCCACACCGGCATAGGCATGAAGGTGTCTTTGGTTTTGTCAATCGGATTGTTTTTTTCATACATCGCCAGCTTGGTCGGATTGGCCCCTATCATCGGCGCGTTTGTCGCAGGTCTGCTTTTGGATAATGTCCATTTCAAAGGATTTAAAAATTACAGATTAATCAGTGATATAAAAAAATGGATGGCAAGCAGAGAGAGCAATGGAGTTGATAAAGCGTTAAATCAAATTATGGAAAAACATTCATGCAAGCATGTTGAAGATTTAATTGAAAATATCGCCTATGTGTTTGTCCCGCTGTTTTTCGTCTTCACGGGATTGCAGGTGAAACTGGAAACTTTTTTTAATCCAAAAGTTTTATTGGCTGCTTTGCTGGTAACGATTATCGCGGTTGTTGGAAAAGTTATCTCCGGCATATTTTTGCCCAAAAAATACAATAAGCTGATAGTCGGGTTTGCCATGGTGCCAAGAGGCGAGGTAGGCTTGATTTTTGGAAATATCGGCAAAGCGCTGGGAGTGATTTCCGATGAGGTCTTTTCAGTGATCATCGCCATGGTAATCTTAACCACGCTTTTAACCCCGCCGATTTTATCTGTTTTTTTGAAGAAGTATAAGGATGAATCAATTATCAATTAAAAATTATCAATTACGAATTGGGGATTAAAGTTAAAAAGAAAAACACCGCCAAAGTCGTGTTGACTTGGCGGCGCGCGCCACCATACCACGCCTTGATTTTTTTGTCAATATTGACAAGATTTTAAACTGCGTCTAAAATACAATAGAGTTGAAATTAGAAATTTGAAATTAGAAATTTGGAGATGTCATTATCAGCACCGAGTGCTGCCGCAGCACTCGGTGCTGATAATGATTACTAATTTCCAATTTTTTTATTCTAAAAATATTTTATTTATTTTTTTTAATTTCGTTACGCGTTACGCGTTACGAGTTATGCGAAGAAGTATGAACCTAAAACCACTACACGATCATGTTATCGTTAAAGCGATAACAGCAGACGAAATCACAAAGTCCGGCATTGTTCTGCCTGACACGGTTGACAAGGAAAAGCCGGAAAAAGGCGAAGTTGTGGCTGTCGGCCAGGGCAAGTTAATGGATAATGGCCAGCGCGCGCCAATGAGCGTCAAGGTCGGCGACAAAGTAATGTTTAAAAAATATTCTCCCGATGAGATTAAGGTTGAGGGAAAAGAATATTTAGTTATAAGCGAGGGGGATGTTATCGCGATAATAGCGTAGGAAATTTGAAATTAGTAATTTGAAATTTGGATATTACCTAATTTCCAATTTCAAATTTCAAATTTCAGGTTGTTTAATAAAATAATAATTTTTCATAATCCGTTACGCGTTACGCGTTACGCGTTATGCGAAGAAAAATATGTCCAAACAAATTATTTTTGATGAAAAGGCGCGAGCCGCCTTAAAAAGAGGAGTTGACCAATTGGCGAATACTGTTAAAATTACTCTCGGCCCCAAAGGCCGCAATGTGGTGATTGGCAAAAGTTTTGGCGCTCCGCAGATTACCAAAGACGGCGTAACCGTTGCCAAGGAAATTGAGCTGGAAGACAAGTTTGAAAATATCGGCGCGGAAATTGTCAAGGAAGTGGCGTCAAAAACCAATGACGCGGCAGGCGACGGAACCACTACCGCCACAATTTTGGCCCAAGCTATGATTACGGAAGGGCTGAAGCTGGTTTCATCCGGCGTAAGCCCGATTGAGATCAGGAAAGGAATTGAGAAAAAAGTTTCTGCCATGGTTGCCAAACTGAAAACAATGAGCAAGCAGATTTCCACCAGAGAAGAAATAGCGCAGGTGGCTTCGGTAAGCGCCAATGACAAGGAGATCGGCGAGAAAATCGCGGAAGCAATGTACAAGGTTGGCGCGAAAGACGGCGTTGTTACGGTGGAAGAAAGCCAGTCTTTCGGCGTTGATGTTGAAATAGTTGAGGGAATGCAGTTTGATAAAGGGTATGTTTCTCCGTACATGATCACTAACGCGGATTCAATGAAAGCTGAATTTCAAAATCCTTATATTTTAATTACTGACAAAAAAATCGCTTCAATCCAAGAAGTTTTGCCTCTATTGGAAAAGATGGCGCAGTCAGGCAAAAAGGACTTGGTAATTATCGCCGAGGAAATAGAAGGCGAGGCCTTGGCAACTTTTGTGGTGAATAAATTGCGCGGCACTTTTAATGTTTTAGGAATTAAAGCTCCGGGATTCGGCGACAGGCGCAAAGAAATGCTGGAAGACATCGCTGTTTTAACAGGCGCCAGAGTTATTTCCGAAGAAGTCGGATTAAAATTAGAAAACGCGGTAATGAGCGACTTAGGGCAGGCCAGAAAAGTGGTTTCCACCAAAGACGACACAACCGTTGTTGACGGCAAAGGCGATGAATTAAAAATCAAAAATAGAATAAGCCAAATCAGGAAAGAGCTGGAGATTAGCGACAGCGACTTTGACAAGGAAAAATTGCAGGAGCGATTGGCAAAATTATCCGGCGGCGTTGCCGTAATTAAAGTCGGAGCCGCGACTGAAACAGAAATGAAAGAAAAGAAAGACAGGATTGAAGACGCGCTGAACGCAACCAGAGCCGCGGTGGAAGAAGGCGTTGTTGCCGGCGGCGGGCTGGCCTTGGCTCATGCCGGAAACGCTTTTGAAGAGCTTACCGACAAAAAGGAAGACGATCCGGGAGTAAGGATTGTTGATACTGCCATCTTGGAGCCGATCAAGCAGATTGCCGCGAACGCAGGAAAAGACGGATCATTGATTTTGTATAATATTATAAAAGAAAACAGGCAGGGAAGAGTTAATGTCGGCTATAACGCGGCTATTAACAAATTTGAAGACATGTTTGAGGCGGGCATTGTTGATCCTACGAAAGTGGTGCGATCCGCGCTTGAAAACGCGGCCAGCGCCGCAATTATGTTCCTGACAACAGAGGCGGTGATAGCGGATAAGCCGGAAGAAAAAGGCCATGATCACGGCGGCGGAATGCCCGCGGGCATGGGCGGCATGGGCGGCGGAATGATGGGGATGTAGTTAAACACGAAAACACGAAAACACGAAAACACGAAAACACGAAAACACGAAAACACGAAAACACGAAAACACGAAAACACGAAAACACGAAAACACGAAAACACGAAAACACGAAAACACGAAAACACGAAAAC
>VMTK01000016.1 GCA_013791585.1 Candidatus Falkowiibacteriota bacterium | reverse complement strand
GAATGCGGAACAGATTATAGCTTGGACGGAGTTTGGGTAGCGGGAAATTATGAAGAAGAAATTATTGCCGGCTTGATAAAAAAATTTAAATATAATTTGATTAAAGACATTGGAGATTGTCTGGGAAAATTTTTAATTTTGTTTACGCGAGATTTAATTAACAGGAATCGCATTAGCTCGGCGGACTTGGCCAAAGGATTGGATTATCGCAAGTTTGAGCAAACAGCTGAATATTCTAATATTTTATTTAATTTTAGCCAAAATATTATTATGCCGGTGCCGCTTCACAGGAAAAGGAAATTGTGGCGCGGGTTTAATCAAGCGGAAATAATGGCAAAAATTATCGCGGATTATTTTAATGCCGAATTATTTCTTGATAAGCTGATAAGAATAAAACACAACAAGCCGCAAGCAAAATTAAACAAATCAAAAAGGCAAAAAAATATCAATGGATGTTTTGCGTGGCGCGGCGGAAATTTGCGCGGCCGCAATATAGTATTAATGGATGACGTGGCGACAACCGGCTCCACATTGAATGAATGCGCCAAAGTTTTGAAAGAAAATGGAGCCGGCAAGGTATGGGGCTTGGTTGTGGCTAATGGATGATAAATAATGTGCTCTCGGTAGGAATTGAACCTGCATTACAAGATCCGCAATCTTGTGTCCTATCCATTGAACGACGAGAGCAATAACACAAAAACACTCGGCTGCGGCCTCAAAACACAAAAACACTCGGCTGCGGCCTCAAAACACAAAAACACTCGGCTGCGGCCTCAAAACACAAAAACACTCGGCTTTGCCTCAAAACACAAAAACACTCGGCTTTGCCTCAAAACACAAAAACACTCGGCTTCGCCTCAAAACACAAAAACACTCGGCTTTGCCTCAAAACACAAAAACACTCGGCTTCGCCTCAAAACACAAAAACACTCGGCTTCGCCTCAAAACACAAAAACACTCGGCTTTGCCTCAAAACACAAAAACACTCGGCTTTGCCTCAAAACACAAAAACACTCGGCTGCGGCCTCAAAACACGAAAACACTTTTAAATATTAGTGTTTTCGTGTTTTCGTGTTTTCGTGTTTTCGTGTTTTCGTGTTTTTGTGTTTTCGTGTTTTCGTGTACCTTACTACAATTTGAAAAATTTTGCAAGCGCTTCGGATAGCGGCTGATCAGTTCTTTCCAAATCCTCTTTAAGGTATTTGAGCAAAATTTCCCTGATTGGCACAGGGTTCATATTTTCCAAAGGGATTGATAATCTGTGGCGCAAAGCGCTTTTAAATTCAAAATAAAGATTTTTTATTTCTTGTCTTGGTTTATAAATAAGGGAAAAATTTTCAATTTCATCGTAATCGTAAAATTTTCTGCCAACCACAATGCCTTCGCCGGTCAATTCAATTTTTATTTTATCCGGCTCTTTGCCCTCATTTAGAATAATAACCAAAGCGGCTATAATTATAATCACGGCAAACAAAAAATTTGCGCTGATAAACGAGTATAAAAGCAGCAGAAGCGCGGCAATGCTGGCCGCGATATACCATTTTTTTGTCCTTTCATGCTTGTCAAATTCCGGGATCCGCCAGCTTGTGATCACATCGCCGTAATCAATGTTTTGTGTTGTATTTTCTTGGTGAGCCATATAGTTTTAAATTGACAATTTTGAGTTTATCTTATATATTGTATTATAGCATAAAAACACAAAAACACGCCAGCCAAAGGCTGGTCCGCCTCTGGCGGAAAAACACTCGGCTTCGCCCCGCCCCTCGAGAGGAGCGGGGCTTCGCCTCAAAACACGAAAACACGAAAACATTAAACATATGACGGAGTTTCAGGAAAAATTAAAAAAGCTGATGGACGAGTATGTTCATTTTGTTTATGGCGCGACCCGCAAGTTTCCTAAAGAGGAATTATATTCAAGCGTCTCGCAGTGGAGAAGGTCTACGTTATCAATAATCT
>VMTK01000068.1 GCA_013791585.1 Candidatus Falkowiibacteriota bacterium | reverse complement strand
TTTTAAGTAAAACTCACGGATTAAATTCTGTAAAATTTTTCTTGAAGTGGACCCAAGCATTAATGCTTTGCCGCAAAAAAATTATTTGCAAAGGAACAAGTTTTCCACCAAATTAAGTTACTTATACCCAATATAACAATTTAACAATTTAATAAAAAATTAAAAAAATCTAATTCTCCGTTTCTGCTGTTTCACGACTCCCGGAATCGCTTTCATCCATATCCTTATATATTGCTCCCAAAACTCCATTGACAAATTTTCCTGAAGACTCGCCGCCGAATGTTTTGGCAACTTCAATGGCTTCATTGATCGCCACTTTGGCTGGTATGCCTTTGTCAAGCACCAATTCATAAACGCCGATGCGCAAAATATTGCGGTCAACTATTGTTATCTGTTCAAGCGGCCATTCAGTGGCGTGCTTGGTAATGTATTTGTCAATTTCAGGCAAATGATCCATCACGCCTTTAATTAAATCCCTGACAAAACCTTGATCATTGAATTTGGGGGCAAAATATTTAAAATTCTGCTTTATGATGCTTTCCAAATCTTTTTCATTCTTGCCGTTAAAATCCCAAGAAAACAAAGTCTGCATTGCTATGGTTCTTGATAAGTGCCTGTTGGACATATTTTAAAAATAACTTTTTATAACTTATAACCTATAACTAATAACTCGCGGGACGAGCTATTGAATCGTGTTATAAGTTATTAGTTATAAGTTATTGTAATTCTTTTTTCTTGCTCTTGCTTTTTGACTTGATTTTCAAAACTTCTTTTCCTTTATAAAAGCCGCAAAAAGCGCAAGCGCAATGCGGCTTAACCGCTTGGCCGCATTTAGGGCATTTATTCAATGAAATTTTTTTTAAAGCATGGTGCGATCTTCGCTGGCCCACCGAGCTTTTGGTTCTTCTCTTTTTTGGTACGGACATAAAATAAAATTAGCACATTATAAGTCCACTCTTGCCTGTCCCGCCTTTTGCGGGAAGAGGGGATTTAGGGGTGTGTTGATTAAATATTGAAAATCCTTAACGATAAATTATTTTATTATTTTATTATTTTATTTACTTTAACTGATTTTAGTATAGCTTAATTTATCTTGCATAGTCAAGTGTGAAAAAATACTTGATTTATTAGCAAATGAAATGGTATTGTAAAAGTATAATTATTATCTATTTGAGATAAATAAATAATTGGGGATTTAATGAAATAAATATGCGAAAAGAAGCTAAAGCAAGAATTAAAATTAATAATCTGCTCCATGATGTTGGCTGGAGGTTTTTTGATGATGAAAAAGGCAAGGCAAATATTGTTTTAGAGCAAAACGCAAAAATAACTCAAAAAGATATTGACGCATTTGGCGCGAATTATGAAAAAACTAAAAATGATTTTATTGATTTTTTATTGCTTGATGAGAAAGATTTTCCTTTGGTTGTTCTGGAAGCTAAATCTGAAGATAAAAATCCGCTTGACGGCAAAGAGCAAGCCCGCAGATACGCTAAATCGCAAAATGTTCGTTTTATAATTCTTTCAAACGGCAATCTTCATTATTTTTGGGATTTAGAAAAAGGCAATCCGGAAATTATCACAGAATTTCCAAATCAAGAATCTTTGAAGCACAGGCAAACCTTTAAGCCGAATTATAAAGCGCTTGCCGCGGAAAAGGTTGAAGAGGGTTATATCGCTTTAACTCAAAAGCCAAATTACAAAAAAGACCCTCGCTGGAATAATGAATCAGAACAAGATGATTTTATAAGAGAATCAGATTTAAAAATTTTAAGGCCGTATCAATTAGAAGCTATTTATGCTTTGCAAAAATCAGCCGAACAAGGCAATGACAGATATTTGTTTGAAATGGCGACAGGCACCGGCAAAACATTGATTTCCGCCGCTGTCATTAAATTATTTTTAAAAACCGGAAACGCGAAAAGAATTTTATTTTTGGTAGATCGTTTAGAATTAGAAGATCAAGCATATAAAAATTTTACTCGCTACCTTAAAAATGATTTTACTTGTGTTATTTACAAAGAGAACCGGGACGACTGGAAAAAAGCCGAGATTGTTGTTTCTACTGTTCAAAGTTTTTCATTCAATAATAAATATAACAAGCTTTTTTTCTCCCACAGACTTTGACTTGGTAATTTCTGATGAAGCCCACCGCTCAATCGGGGGAAACAGCAGGGCGGTTTTTGAATATTTTATCGGTTATAAGCTTGGGCTTACCGCAACGCCAAAAGATTATCTTAAAAATTTGGATCCTAACAAAGTAAGCGCGAAAGACCCCCGGGCATGGGAACGGCGCCAATTATTAGACACTTATGTTACTTTTGGCTGCGCAAGCGGAGAGCCAACATTCAGATACAGCTTGCTTGACGGCGTCCGCGATGGCTGCCTTATAAATCCAATTGTTGCTGACGCGCGCACGGAAATTACCACAGAGCTTTTATCTGAAAAAGGATATTCTTTGATGGTGGAAAACGAAGAAGGCATTGAAGAGGAGCAAACTTTTTTTCACCGCGATTTTGAAAAAAAGTTTTTTTCTGAAAAAACAAATCAGATATTTTGCAAAACATTTTTAGAAAACGCCATGAAGGATGAAATAAGCGGAGAAACAGGCAAAAGTATTGTGTTTTGCGTAAGCCAAAAACATGCTTCTAAAATTACTCAAGTTCTTAATCAATTCGCGGATAAACTTTGGCCGGGAAAATATAATTCTGATTTTGCGGTGCAAGTAACATCAAGCATTTCTGACGCCCAGCAAATGACAATAAATTTTTCAAATAATAATCTTAACGGACACACTAAATTTTTAAACGGCTACAAATCAAGCAAGACAAGAGTATGCGTAACCGTGGGCATGATGACAACGGGCTATGACTGCCAAGATATTTTAAATCTCTGCTTGATGCGTCCGATTTTTTCACCAACTGATTTTATTCAGATAAAAGGACGCGGGACAAGAAAATTTGTTTTTTTACACAAAGACAATGAAAGCGAAATTATAAGAACAGATAAAAAGAATTTTAAAATATTTGATTTTTTTGCCAATTATGAATATTTTGAAGAAAAATATAATTATGACGAAGTGCTAAAGCTCCCGCAAAAAATCAAAGGAGCGGGAATAGGCGGAGACGGAATTGATATAGATGAGATAGCCATATTTAAGCCAGATCCATTAAAAACCCTTGCCGAAATTCCAATCGGCTTAAAGGGCATGAAAATTGACCGCAAATTATTTGATAAGTTTGAGGAGATTATTAAAAAAGACCACATAGCAAAAGAAAGATACAAAAAAGGAGATGTTGACGGAGTGGAGAATCATATTAAAGAAAATATTTTTGAAAAGCCGGAAGAATATTTTAATTTAGAAAAGCTCCGCAAATCCGTTAAAGCGGACAGGAGAATATCTTTGCGGGAAATTATTGAAAAAATATTCGGCCGCATAAACAGATTTAAAACTAAAGATGAACTACTTGAGGAAGAAGTTGAAAAATTCGTTTCTATCCATAAGCCGGAAAACAAATACATTTATCCGATTAAAAATTTTCTTAAGGCCTATATTACTGACAGCGAGATAAGGGATGTTATTGAAAAAAAGGATTACGCGAAATTAGCCACCAATCCAAAATTAACAATGGCGGATTTGCGCGATCTGAACGGTTATCGCGAAAAAGTGCCGGAATATGTAAAGGATTATGTGCCTATAAATAAGTTTATGTGATTTATGTTTTATATATTTTTAGACGAAAGCGGAGATTTAGGATTTAGCGAACGTTCAAGCCGTTGGTTTATTTTAACTATTGTTTTAACTCATAATCACCGTAAAGTAGGGAAATGCGTAAAAAAAGTTCACGCTGGGTTAAAAAAGAAGTTTAAAAGAGTGAAAGAATTACACGCTTATCACGCTGATTCTATCACAAAAAAAAGAATTTTGAAGCAATTGTCAGGAGTTGATGATTTACAAGTCCATTGTATTATTTTGAATAAAAAGAAAGTGTATGTGGATTTAAGAAACCAAAAAAATTATCTTTATAATTACACAGCCAATATTTTGCTTGATCGTTTGTATAATAAAAAGAATTTTAAAAAAGATGATCAGGTTTTAATTTGTATTGATCAGAGGGAAACCAATAAATTTTTAAAGAAAAATTTTGAGAATTATTTGACTAACGGTTTGGCAAAAAGAGGCGGCAATAAATTTAAAATAAAAATAAAACCGTCGCATACGGAAAAATGCTTGCAGGCAGTTGATTTTATTTCTTGGGCAATATTCAGAAAGTATGAAAAAAGCGATTATGAATATTATGAAATGATAAAGAGCAAAATAATCGGCGAGAGCTTGTTGTTTCCATAAAATAGAAAACCCCCTGCTTTACCGGGACGCCTTACGGTATCCCAACACAGGAGGATTTACTTCTATTATAAATATAACATAGAAATATTTAAAAATCAATTAAAACTGTGGATAAGTGGATAAGTTAATAAATATTGCTAAAATTAGCTAACAAAATATTATGCTTGATCAAGAAACTAAAAGAAAAATTGACTCCGCGCGCGATATTTTGGTTGGGAAAGTGCCAGACCCGAAAGCGCAGGTTGAACAAATCACAACCGCTTTGATTTATAAATTTATGGATGATATGGACAGGCAAGCCGAGGAGCTGGGCGGCAAGCCGAGTTTTTTTACCAATGGCTTTGAAAAGTATTCGTGGGGCAAGCTGATGGACCCAAAGCTTGGCAGCCAGGCACGGATTGATTTGTATGTTGAAGCAATTACCGGCATGAGCCAAAATCCGCATCTACCCCAGCTTTTTAGGGATATTTTCAAAGACGCTTTTTTGCCATACCGCAGTCCGGAAACTTTAAGCATGTTTTTAAAAGAGATAAACGGCTTTAACTATGACAACAGCGAAAATTTAGGAAACGCTTTTGAATATTTGCTTTCTGTAATGGCCGCGCAGGGCGACGCGGGGCAGTTTAGAACCCCGCGCCATATTATTGATTTTATTGTTGATGTGGTTAATCCGCAAAAAGACGAAACAATTCTTGATCCGGCTTGCGGCACGGCTGGCTTCTTGATTTCCGCGTATAAGCATATTATTGCTGATCATGACGGCAAGGATAATATTACCGGCAAGCCGACTAATACAGAAAAACCGCTTACGCCGGATGAGAAGAAAAGGATGATGAATAATTTTGTAGGCTATGATATTTCGCCGGATATGGTGAAGTTATCACGGGTCAATATGTATCTGCACGGATTTTCCGAGCCGAAAATTTATGAATATGATACTCTTTCCAGCGAGGATAGATGGGATGAATCTTATGATGTGATAATGGCCAATCCGCCCTTTATGTCGCCAAAAGGCGGCATTAGGCCGCATAAGAGATTTTCTGTGCAGGCAAACCGCAGTGAGGTTTTGTTTGTTGATTATATTCTGGAGCATCTGAACCAAAAAGGCCGGGCCGGCATTATTGTGCCGGAGGGGATTATTTTTCAGTCAGCGAACGCTTACAAAAAACTTCGCCAGTTATTGATTGAGGACGGTTTGTTCGCTGTTGTTTCTTTGCCGGCTGGCGTGTTTAATCCCTACTCCGGAGTTAAAACGAGTATTTTATTTTTTGATAATCAGATTGCTAAATTAACAAAAAATATTTTGTTTGTAAAAATTACTGACGATGGATTTAATTTGGGAGCGCAAAGGCGGAAGTTAAACACTGACGGCGAACTGCCAGTTGCTTTGCAAATTTTAAAAACATACAGAGAGGGTTTTAGTAAAGGCATTGGTGAAAAGTTTAAAATTGATAAAAGTTTGGATTATTTAACTTGGCTTGTGTCAAAAGAAAAAATTGCAAAAAGCGGCGATTATAATTTATCGGGCGAGAGGTATAAAGCAATTGAAACTTACGGAAAACAAAAATGGCCGGTCGTTAAATTAAGAGATGTTGTTATAGATATGAAAGATGGCGGAACACCCTCAAGGCAGCATCCAGAATATTTTGGAGGGCAAGTAAAATGGTGCATTGTTAAAGATATCAAGCCAAAGATTACCGAAACCAAAGAAACATTAACTGAGTTAGGATTAAAAAATAGTTCTGCAAAAGTTTGGCCTAAAAATTCAATCATAATATCACTGGGGGCTTCAATAGGACATGTGGGTATTGCCAAAGCACCAGTCGCAACTAAGCAAGGTTTGTCTGGTATTGTAGTTGATGAAAAGAAAATATTACCAGAGTTTTTATACTATATTTTATTAATTAAAAAAGAAATAATTCAATCATTTGCTACGGGGGTAACGATTAAAGAGGTTAGGCCGTCTAAATTAAAAGAATTATTTATTTTTCCACTTCCGTCTCTTGAAGTGCAAAAAGAAATAGTGGCGGAGGTAGACGGCTATCAAAAAATCATAGACGGAGCTAAGCAGGTTGTAGAAAATTGGAAGCCGAAAATTAAAATTGATGCCGAGTGGGAGATGGTGGAGTTTGAAAAGGTTTGCACTCTTGAATACGGCTCAAGTTTACCAAAGCAAAAAAGGATAAATGGCATATATCCAGTAATGGGTTCAAATGGAATAAGTGGTTATCATAATGAATTTTTAATAAAAGGACCTGTAATTATTGTTGGACGAAAAGGTTCGGCAGGTGAAGTTGTTTGGGTGAATGAAAATTGTTTTCCAATTGATACAACTTACTATGTGAAATTGAATAATTTAAAAAATACAGATCTAAAATTTATTTATTTTATTCTTAAATCTTTAAAACTCCGAGAATTGAAAGGAGGGGCAGGCATTCCAGGGCTAAATCGCAATGATGTTTATGCAAAACATAAAATTTTTCTTCCGTCTCTCAAAATCCAAAAGCAAATCGTTGCCAAAATTGAAGCTGAGCAAGAAATTATTGAGCAAAGTAAAAAGTTGATTGAAATTTTTGAGGGGAAGATTAAGGAGAAGATTGGGGAGGTTTGGGGAGGATAAAATTATGTCAAAAAAAATAACAAATACGGAACTTGAATCAATAAAAAATAACTACGATAAACTAAAAGCAGGCTGTCTTTTTCGATCCCTGAATAAAGAAAATAGAGAGCCAGAGAATATTGCAGTTGGTCAAGTATCAAAAGAATTGAGATTTTTACAGAGACACTCAGAATATGCAAATGAAATTGAAAGAGTTTTAAAAGAACTACGTATTACTGTAGAGTTTATCAAGGAGTGTCAAACAAGAGAACTTCCAACCGATATTACTCGTCAAGAATTACTTGTATATTACCAAGGTATTTTTTTAACCTTAGTACATCAAATGAAGGATAAAGTAATACTTCTAGTTAATCTAATGACTGAGGTAGATATTCCAGAAAAACCGTCGAAAGAAAATAATATTTCAGTTTTTAAATTATTGCAAAAAAAGGAAGGCCCACTTACAAGTATCGGGATTTATGAAGACGTTGGTCAATGGGAGCAAAACAATGAGTCAAGCAAAATAGCATTTGTATTAAGGAAACGTACCTACCACCACCATCGTATAAGTGGCCTAAGATATGACAAAGATTATCAAAATCTAGGGTTAACTGATATAGCCTCGCAACCAAGTTTTAGAGACCAACTCACTGACTACGGAAAAGAACAAATGGATAAACTGCGCAAGGAAAGCACAGAGAGTCTTTTCTCGAATGCTTCATCTAAGGCGGAAGATATCTTGAAAGAAATAGAAGAAAATATTGAACAAATATCGTCGGCTTTAGTAGATTTTTTTAAACTACCCATCACAAACGAACAAGTAGCAAAGATAGTAAATGACCACAGCAAAATGCTGAGTTCATTTAATGTAACCAATAGATGTTCGTTTGATAAAATCCCTGAACCACATAATATTTTTCTTGATGCTACTGTAAAAAAATTACAAAAAGAATATAAAAATGTTGTAGCAGTTTATTTGGTTGGTAGTTTAGCACGAGGTGAGTATGAAGAGGGGTATTCTGACATAAATATATACATAATTCTTGATGTGGACGACGAACAGGGGCAAGCTTCAAGAGAAGAAAACTTTTTTAATATAAGAGTTTTTACAAAAACAAACTTTTTGAGCAGCTCTTCTAAAAAATATAGAATAATTGCGAAAGCAGACGGCTTACTTTTATTTGGCGAAGATTTTGTAAAAGATGAAAAGCCCAAAGTGGGGTTATTTTTAGCTCTTACGCTCAACGAGGATATTTTGGAAATAATGGATCAATCCATAAAATGGATTAGTGATAATCCAGGCGCTACAGTACAGGAAATTAGTAAAAAATCAAAACAACTCGCAAAACGTTTTATAAATTTTATCTATGGCGTTGTAATGTCCAATAAACCTCAATACACAAGTAGTAAAGCCGAAAGAGTTGAAAGAATAATTGAAATGTACCCAGAAAATAAAAAAATGTTAGATATATTAACAAAAGTGGATAGAAACGGAGTTGGAGAACAAGAAAGTTTTAGAAATATGGTTGAAGGTTTTCGTCCGAATGTTGAAAGAAACCTAAAAAGAATGCAGGAGATACGGAAACAAATCATAAAGCAAAATAGTAAATAAAAAATGAAGTAATAAGATTATGTCTCAATACTATAATTCCCAACGTACACGAAATTTATATGATCCACAAAAGAACTCCACCCAAGGCGGACAGGCATTTAAGTTATCACGCTCAAAGATTGATTTATCTTTGGTATTCACAAATATTTAAACAACAATAAAATCCCAAACGCTGATCCTGACTGTGATTATTGCAATTTTCTTGAGGCAAGAAAAAATAAAGAAAATTAATAAATCAGCATCGCATCCCCATAGCTGTAAAACCGGTATTTATTTTTAATCGCTTCTTTATAAGCTTTATCAATATTTGATTTTCCCGCAAGCGCGCTAACCAGCATTAACAGTGTTGACTTTGGCAAATGAAAATTAGTAATCATGGCGTCAACAACTTTAAATTTATATCCGGGGTAAATAAAGGTTGTAATTGGTAATTTGAAATTTGAAATTTGGTTTAACGGCTTGTTAAGCTGTCCGGAAATCAAACCCTCTAGCGTTCTGACAGATGTTGTGCCGACGGCGATTATTCTTCTTTTTTCTTTTTTTGCCTTAACAATTCTTTTTAGTACATCTTTTCTAACCTCAACTAATTCCGCATGCATTTTATGCTTGGCAATATCATCAACTTTTACCGGAGCAAAAGTGCCCATGCCCACATGCAATGTTACATATTCAAACCGCGCGCCTTTATTTTTTAACTTTTTAATCAGCTCCGGCGTAAAATGAAACCCGGCAGTCGGCGCCGCCACAGATCCGATTTTCTTATCGTCCGCGTAAACAGTTTGATAATTATTTCTGTCGTCTGTCGTCTGTCGTCTGTCGTCTCGCTTGATATACGGCGGCAAAGGCATCTTCCCGATTTTTTCCACGATCTCCATCATCTGCTTGCCGCTTTTATTAAATTCAACTTCCCATGTGCCATCATTGTTATTTTTTAAAATTTTACATTCTAATCCATTTTTAAATTTAATCTCCAAATTTTCTTTTCTGCCATTTCCGCCCAATAAACACTGCCACGCCCCATCCCTAACCCTCACCCGCGACTTAGTCTCGGGAGAGGGAATCCTTTGAAATTTTTTTTCTATAGCTCCCCTCTCCCGTGAGGCGGGGGAGGGGTTGGGGGTGGGGGATAATAAAAACACTTCAATCCGACCGCCTGTTTCTTTTTTCTTGCCAATCAATCTCGCCGGAAAAACTTTTGAATTATTTAAAACCAAAACATCGCCTTTTTTAAAATAATCAACAATATCATAAAAATGCTTATGCTGGATACAAAAATCAGCACCGAGTGCTGCGCCAGCACTCGGTGCTGATTTTTGTACCGCCTTTCTCAAAACCAAAAGCCGCGAATGGTCTCGCGGTTTAACTGGTGTTTGAGCTATTAAATTTTTCGGCAGATTATAATCAAAATCTTTTAATCTCATAATTATAATAAATACAAAATTTATACCAGTTGACTGTCGCTTGTTTATTGTTTATTATTAAAATAACTAATACTTTAAGCTTATGCGAATTATTAAAAATCAAATTAAATTAAGCGAATTAGAAGAAATGGCTCAAAAAATGTTCGGCGATCTGGTTAAGGCAGTGGTTGATGTTGAAAAAAAAATTATGGCGGTAGACGGCGAGCTTCACGCGGATGAAGAAGGCTTGCTTCTGCAAAACGGGTCAAAACAAACAAACCTTTGGGGAATTAACATTTATCCGGAGCTATACGGAAGTAAAGATTTTATAGAATTTGATTCAATGATAAATCTTCGCCCGTCTCAAGCAAACCGCAGCCGCGGAATTGAAAATCCTAAAACGCAAAAAATAATTCTTGAAATAACCAATAACCTTATAGCCAATGACAATACAGCATAAACAATTAGCTGAAAATCGCTGGAGCGAACTTTCTTTTTTCGCGCAAATGGCGAACATCGGCAGTGAAACCGAGCGGGCGATAAAATGGAGAAAAAAAGAAAACGCTGAATACGCGGAAAAAGCGTTTGAAAGAGCGCTGGAGCTTTTTGATTTAACCGCGGCGGATAAAAAAAACCAAAAAAGATTAAAAGAAATTCTGCGTGCGAGGGAAATGTTCGCCGATTATTTCGCCGGAGGAAATAATTATCATTCTACCGGCAAGCAATGGCAAAAATATTTTTTCGCTTTTAACTTCGCCGCCAGATTAAATGCTTAACTTGCGGGATTAACGCGCGCTTCATGCTTCTTCTTGCTCCTCTCCGCCAATTTTATAATCATATTTCTAACATCTTCCGGATGAGGAATTTCGTGGAATAAAAACCTCTGCTTGGCGCCGGCTGTTTGAATGTGGACTTCCCCGTATTTTAAAATCGTTGGAAAAAATCCATGAACCTCGCTCGCCACATCCTGGATTCTGTATAATCTCTGTTCGGCGATTATCCGCGAAAAAAATCCTTTCTGCTGGACATCAATAATCCGCTCATCAGTGATTATCCAGACATCCAGATAATAATCAACAAAAGAAAAAAAGAAAAAAAGCCAGATAAAAAGATAGTAAGCGCTGCTCAATAAAATAACAAGAGGATAAGTAATTTGATTGTTGAATAAATCCGGATAATTTAATAATGTAATTCCGAAAAATCCCAAAGGCAAAATGAAAAGCAGGCAGGAAAAAAGAACTTTTTTAAATAAAATAAATAAATCCCTCCTCATTACTTTTATGATTTTTTCGCCTTCTATATGGTTTGGCAAGCGATAGATTGATAACATAAGTATGGTAATTTGAAATTTGTAATTGGAAATTTGGAAATCGGCTATATTATAATCAATATTTTATTCGTATTCCAAATTTCCAATTTCCAATTTCCAATTTCTGATTATTAAACTAACCGACACTACTTTTAAAATAATTTTGCGTTAAACGCATTCTCAAATATTGTAATTTGCGTATCCCAATCAATCTGCATTAAAAAACTATAAGAAACAGCCAATAGCGCCAGAGACACCGCCACAAAAATAAATGTCGTGAAAAAGGTGGTAAAATTTTTAAAGCCGAATTTTATCATATGATAAACGGCCACTAAGCTGAAAATCAGCCAAAGCAGTAAAAATAATAGATATGGGATTAATAAAATGGAAAGTTTAAATGTCATGTCTTATGTTTTAAAATATTTATAACTTATAACCTATAACTTATAACTCAAAAATTTCTTAACTAAAACCAGTTATTAGTTATGAGTTATATGTTATATAAGATTACTTTGCATTGGTTTTTTTCTTCCAAGATGCTTATAAGCAATATCCGTCACAATTCGTCCGCGCGGAGAACGGTCCAAAAATCCCAGCCGCATCAAATACGGCTCATATACTTCTTCAATGGTCGCCATGTCTTCGCCGGTAGCCGCCGCTATAGTATTCAGGCCGACCGGGCCGCCGGCGAATTTATCAATAATCACTTCTAAAATTTTTCGGTCAATCCAGTCAAGCCCCAGCTCGTCAACTTCCAGCATTTTCAAAGCCGAGAGGCAATGGTCATCTTCTATCCTGCCGTCGCCCTTGACTTCGCAGTAGTCGCGCACCCGCTTTAGCAAACGATTGGCTACGCGGGGAGTGCGGCGAGATCGCTTGGCGATTTCAGAAGCCGCGCTTCCTCCCACTTCAACATTTAAAATCCGCGCGCTGCGGTTTACTATATTTTCTATATCGTTATGCTCGTAAAAATCCAAATGGTAAGTAATGCCGAACCGATCGCGCAAAGGAGCTGACAATAAGCTGGCTCTGGTTGTGGCCCCGATAATCGCGAACTTCGGCAAATCAAGCCGGAGCGTGCGCGCCGACGGGCCTTTGCCGATAATGATATCCAGCGCGTAGTCCTCCATAGCCGGATACAGCATCTCTTCAATAGTCCGATTAAGCCGGTGTATTTCATCAATAAATAAAATATCCCCTTCTCCCAAATTGGTTAAAATCGCCGCCAAATCGCCGCTCTTTTCAATGGCCGGTCCGGAAGTAATTCTAATGTTGGCGCCCAGCTCATTGGCGATCACATGAGCCAGAGTGGTCTTGCCCAATCCCGGCGCGCCGTACAACAGCACATGCTCAATCGCTTCGCCCCTGCCTTGCGCGGCCTGCAGAAAAATCTTTAAATTGTCCTTTATTTTTTCCTGCCCCACGTATTCATCTAATTTTTTAGGGCGCAAAGTCATATCCAACTGCTTGTCGCCGTTAGTTTCTTTCGCGCTAATTATTCGTTCTGGCTTATTATCGTTTTCCATATCTTTATTTTAGCTATTTAAGTGATTTTTTGCAAATAAAAAAGCGTGTTCGGTTTTCTGTAAAACCGAACACGCTATATTAATTGTTATTCAAATTTTAATCTTAATTCAAGCTCCTTAAAAATATAGCTGCACATATATTCCCCGCAAATAGAGCATGGTCTCTTCGTTGCCTCTTCAAATTGTTGGTCTCTATCGCTAATAAAGGCATCAAGAGTTTCTTCGCTCGTCTGACCGCGATCCTTGGAAGTGTGACGGCATATTAATTTTCCGCAAACAGTACAAGGCATTCTTTTCACCTCCTTTCTTTTTTTGCTTTTTTATTAAACACGTTATAATTTTTTCTCTTTAAAACTAACAAGAAAACGAACGGGTTTTGAAGTTTGGTTGTAAATATTATTACCTCCTTCACAAGCGCTAAGCCCCCATTTTGTACCACTAGCCCAAAGCACATACCCGTGTAGCAATTCGCCAAGCGCTACAATCCTGTAGCGACGTAATAACTCAGGCTGCCTCTTCACAAAAAGGGCCAGTTCAAACGGTTTTGCCATCTCATACCGATCGGAATTTTTAAGGACATATTGTGTCCATGACACTTCCCACTCCTCGGCTTCAATAAGGGCATACCGCTTTTTAGTTTTTCCAAAAGGATGAATAAAATTTGGCCATGGATCCAAAGAACCGAGCGCGTCGGATAATCCACATTCTTCCATAAGCCCGAACAGAAGATAAGCGGTAGTCTTAAAAATGTCAAGTTGAGTAAAATCAAATGAAAGAACCCATGTTTCAAGAGGATTAATATTAAACTTAACAAAAGAAGAAGGTCGTGATAGTTGGAGAAAAACCGCAAACATAATATCAGCAAGCTTATTCTTGTTAGTTGAAGTTAATATTTTTGTTTTTTCATCCTTGCTTAAACCGCTTTCCTTAAGACTATTAATTACTAATCTATATATGTCGTTATTTTTCATGACTAAATCCTCCTCTCTCTAAAAATTTCCACAGCATTTCAAAATACACTCTATGCGTTTGAGCAAAATCTTGGCTTTCAATAACTAAAATTGTATTCTCCTTAGCGGTAGAAAACATGGCAATCTTATCGCCAAAAATAATTTCCGTGGAGGGAAATACGAATTCTTTCGGCATTAGTCTGGTGTTCCGATTATCTTTTCTGTCCCGCGACTGCATTTTTCTGGCCCATGGAGAATTTTCATTAATCGCCCTGCTAATAAACCCTAATTTTGTTTTTTTCTTAAGTATTTCTTCCAAGTAATCTTCTCCGGAAAATTTAACAAAAGTCTCCATTCTGGCAATACTTAACCAGCTTTTCCCCGAATAAGCAAATATCTCATCCCAAACTTGACGAAATCCTTTGTCTCCCGAATATACTCTGATCTGCGGCTTAAAGTCCTCGCTGGCATTAACGCTTTTAATCATAGGCAGAATATCATCAACAATTTTTTTAGTTTTTTGCAGTTGTTCATGCTGCGCGTCAAGCAAGGCATAAAATTTATTTGTCGGGCTTTCCACTGTTATTCCGCGTTTCTTGCCTTTTTTTATTTCAGCCAAATAACCTTTGAATTTGAGCTTCTCTATAATGTCATAAACAGTTCCTCTGCTTAATTCCGTATCATTGGCAATGGTTAAAACAGTTGAATCGCTTCGCAGTAAAGCTGAACAATACACATCTGCTTCTTTGCCTGAAAAATCTAATTGTAAAAGAGCTTTTTTGATTTGTTCTTTTTGAATTTTGTTTAACATAGTATTTTAATATTAATTATTAATTTAGTCAATCATAATCGTTGTTTTATTAAATATGTTTTAATATTTTAGCTAAATTAAGCTATATATTAACCAATAAAAAAACGACGATTAATGTCGTCATTTTATCATAAAATTATTATTTTGTCAACGAATTACCTAACATCTACAGGGATGACAAAAATAAATGATCGGTAATTTAATTATTTTTTCTTAATAGCTTCTTTTAATACTCTCCAGCGCTTTTTTGACAATAGTCTTTGTCTCCTCTGAAAAATCAGCTGTAAGAATCCATTTTAAAAATTTTGGATTAATTTTGGCTACTTCTGACAAAGCTACTCCTATATATTTGGAAAAAGCAAAATAAGCCCGACCCTGTTTCCAATAAAACTTTCTGGAACTGTCAACATAGGAATTTTCAGGCGATTGGTGTATTTTATTGATAAAATCCAAATCTCTAATTTCGCTGTATTTATCAAGCTGCTTTACAAGAATTTCCGCCGATACTTCAACATCGCCCAGCGCGGTATGTGACTGCCGAAATTCCTTGCCGCAATAATACCTATAAGTAGCGGCTAAAGAGCGCGGCACCATATGCTGATAGATTACTCTGCAGTCAATAATTTGAGAAATACTATAATCAAAATCCATTCCCACCCTGATAAACTCTCTTCTAAGTATCGGCAAATCAAAATTCATTACATTAAAACCGCTGTAATAACAGCCATTGAATATTTCCCATATCTCTTGCGCTTTTTTTCTAAAGGTCGGCTTGCTTGATACATCCTTGTCGCTTAATCCGTGTACGGCTGTAGATTCACGGGAAATCGGCATTTGCGGATCAAGTATCATTTCATCTTTTTTCACCCTGCCATCAGAATAAATTTTTATATAAGCAAGCTCTATAATTTTATCTTTATAAATAGTCTGCCCGGTAGTTTCCATGTCAAAAATAACCAGCGGCTTATCCAGCTTTAATGTTTTAGCTATCTTTTTAAATTTGTCCGAAATTATAAACATAGGAATTTCGCGTTTGCGTTATTTGATAATTAACAAAATTTATTTCTGCTGCATGCTAAAATGCAAGAATATGAAAGTATGAGAATGAGATATTTTTTTAATGTTAAATATATTTTTAGATTCTTGTATTTTCATATTTGCGTTATTCAGCTTAAATCAAAATAATTATTATTTTTATTCAAACGCGTAATTTCTAAAACATAAGAATATTTAAATAAAACCAGGCGGCGGGAGGAGGATTCGAACCCCCGGTCCTCTTGCGAAGACACCGCATTTCGAGTGCGGCGCTTTCAACCGCTCAGCCATCCCGCCATGCATAATTTACGATTTACGATTTTAGATTTCCAATTTTTATTCATCATTTACGATACTCTCTAAAAAAATTCTTTTTTCAAAACCACCTCTTTTTTCTTTTCTCTCTTTTTTAAATTCACTTATTTTATCTTTATCCAAATTATAATAGTCAATAATAGCGTCAATTACTTCGTAGACATCACTGATTTCTTTTGCTAATTCTTTTTCATTATCTTTGGCATTAATTAGTTCTTCTGCTTCTTCTTTTAATTTTTTCATCAACTCTTTTAAATACTCTTGCTTCCCCAGCTTTCTAATATTGGGCCGGCAATTATCAGCTTTAATTATTTCCGGAATATTATCTCTAACTAATTTATTATAATTTTTTTTCATAGCTGCTTGATAATAAGATAAACAAAAATAATCGCCAAATAAAACGCCAGCCAGCCCAAAGTTAAAAGCAACAACCGCATTGCTTCCTTTTTTTGCCCTTCATAAAAAAGAAGCGTTGGTTTGCCTAAAACTAAAATTCCGGTTATGGCGGCTGAAATTACAAACAGCAGTAAAAACGCGACTGGCGCCAAATAGCCGCTCATTTTGCCGAAAATTTTGTCGCCATTGGCGATAAACCACGATACCGCCCCTACATAAATTAAAGTTCCCAAAGAATTAAAGAGGGAAAATTTTATTGTTTTTTTGCCGAGCATAATTTTTTATTATTTAAATTTATTAATCCTATTATCGCGATTAGAATAAAAAACATCACAGCCAAATCGTTCTTGAAATAAGGAACGTCAACGAGGCCGTGTATTGTTATTGCTATCATAGAACACAATAATCCTAATACAATATATTTTTCTTTTACAGTATTCAAATTTCCAATTTCCAATTTCCAATTTCCAATTATTTTAAATCCAATAATCCAAAATTTAATAAACACCCAAAGAAATAACAACATTCCCGCCAATCCCAACTCTGTCCAAAAATTCAAAAATATATTATGCGGGTATAAATAAATTTCCACCGGCTGCCAGTGTTCGGCTCTGTATTGGTCGTCAAATATTACAATTTTTCTGCGAAAATCAGGATCATTGTCTTTGTTAAAAAATATCCCTTCCTGATGATAAGGCAACACAGCTTCTTTGTAATTAGCCAGTCCGGTCCCAAAGATAAATCTTGTAATGGCGCAAAATCTTGTGTCCCCGCAATGCGTCATCATCTGCCAAGTCTCTTTCCATTGCTGTTTTCTTATTTCTCCTGACAAATCAGTTAAAGTAATTTTTTTAAATGTATAATTTCTAACGGGCTGGGACATTATTATACCAAGCCCCGCGACAAAAATCAAGGTTATCATCGCCCATCTTATTCTTCTATCAGCGAATAATCCAAAAATAGCAATTCCTGCCGCTACGCCGATCAAAGCCCCCTCGGATTTTGCAAAGTAGATTGAAAAAACCGAGATAATAATAATAAAAGATATAACTAATAACTTATAACTTATAACTCGTCGTTTGATGGCATAAATTTGGTGCGACAACCAACCTATAAATATCAACACTAGTGGTCCAAGATAAAGCCCCACCGCATTAGGATAACCAAAGAAAGAAGTCACCCTTCTGGTTTCTTCAGCCGCCCATAATTCATTAAAAATAAAAGCGCCTGTAAATTTTTGGTAAATCGCGAAAACAGAAACCGCCAGCGCTGAAATTGCCAGCGGCCATAAAATTTTTTCCAAAATATTATAACGACATTCCTTTTCATTCCCCCTCCTTAATAAGGAGGGGGGTAGGGGGAGGTTCATCACCAAAATAAACACCAAAACCGGCTCAAAAAAATACGCTTTCCAAATCCCCAAAGCGCTGTCGCTGAATCCGGCGACAGCAACAGCGATGAAAGATATGATTAATAATAAAATTATTTCAATATCAAAAGGATATCTTTCGGATTTCGGATTTCGGATTTCGGATTTCGGATTTTTTAATAATTTAATTTTTAATTTTAAATTATTAATAATTTGGCGCAAATTAGCGATTAACCAAATAATAAAACTGATCAGAATCATTGCCTCAAGCAGAGTAAAAGGAATGCTGAAAACACTAAACCTGATCAAATAAGACGGCAAGGCCGCGATTAAAAACATAACAGCCCAATCCAAACGAATTTTAGCTAAAATGAGGTAGGATATTAGAAATAGTATTATTAAAATGGTTGACATATTACCCACATCGCCACAGTTCACGAAACAACGAACTGTGGCTTTTTTATTTTTAACTCTTGTTCCATGTTCCATGTTATGTGTTCCATGTTACATGACCAACATATACAACCCCGCCCCAATCAAACTGATCCCGATAATCCTCTGCAAAATTACTCCGCCTCCAAGCTCTTCTTTTAAAATTTTTGGAAATTTGGCTGACAAAAATAAAACAATAAAAAATAAAAATACATATTGAGTTCCCTGCAGAGAATTAATCAAAGCCACATTGCCCATGCTGATCGCCCAGTTAAGCATAATAAAAGCCGCTGCCGCCAGCAATCTTACGGACAGGAAAAAAATTATATTCCGCGAAGTCTTGGCGCCTTTTTGATGCTTTACAATCAGCTTGCGCCAGTCAGGCACGAACAAAATTAAAATTACGCCGAGAAAAGATCCCATGCGCGACCAGACAAAACCGCCGATAAACGGCTGGCTCATATAAATGTATTTTATTAAAACATAATAAGCGGCGAAAAATAAAGCTGAAGTAATAGAATTTAAAATCAATCTCTTGGTTGGCCTGTATTTAGCGTGTATTCCTCCCAGAACATCGCCGAAAATATCTCTAAAACTTGATAGGACATCCTTTAACACCCAGAATCTTGTGCGCTTTACTGATATTAAAATCCCGCCGTTGATTAAAATGAAGAAAGCAAGTAGTTGGCGCTCGGCTAAAGTTTCGTTTAAAAAAATATAAGACAATAAAAAACTAAAAATCGGAACAAGCGCGCCGACAATAGGGACAACCCTGGTAGCTTCGCTCTGATGCAAGGCTTTGTACCAAAAAATCAAAGTTGCCAAAAATAAAATTCCTGCCAGCAAATCAACTCCCAGTTCTCTTAACGAAGGAATCCAAGGGTCAAAATATAAAAGAAAAATATTAAAAATACTCCAGATGCCGACATAAAAAGCATAAGTTATTGAAGAGTGCACTCTTTTGGACAGCAAAAACTTGTCAGCCGCGTAAACGCCGGCGTTAATAAAATATGAAGTTATAGAAACGATCAACCACATAGTTTTGAAGTAAGAAGTAAGAAGTAAGAATATTAACTACCTGACAATTTTTCCAATAAAATTTCTTTGTATGCCAATGGATGCAAAATCGGATCAAACGGCTTTTGCGGGCTTAAAACAAACAATAATATCATTACCAAGATAATTAATATAAAAATTAGCACTGATTTGTTCATAAAATTATTCTTTATTATTAATTATTAATTCGTTATTCTTGCAAATTTCCGCGTATACCGCCGCGCTCGGCCGCGCAGTCCGCTCAAATGTTTTTCTGTCCACGGAATGCAAACCGAACTTTGGAGCCCAGCCATGCGCCCATTCAAAATTATCCAAAAGCGACCAGTAAAAATATCCGCGGACATCAACTCCTTCGCTAATCGCCTTATGGACATACTTTAAGTGGTCTTTTATAAAATCGGCGCGGTATTTATCATGCCTGTCGGCTAAGCCGTTTTCTAAAATTATTATCGGCTTATTGAATTGCTTTAAATATTTTAAAATATGATAAATGCCTTTAGGGTAAATTTCCCATCCCATATCTGTAATTCTTTTATTTAAATTTTTCTTAAAAGGCGGATGCCAGACTATTCTATCATGAAAATAATAATCAATTCCGATGTAATCTAAATTATTTTTAATTCTTTGTAAAAACCTATCATTGCAAAAATAATGAAATAATTTTGCTATTATGATTTCATTAATAAGCCATTTTCTGGCCGGCTCAAAATAATTTATTAATGCTGTTATGCTTACTTTGGCGCGCGGATATTTTTCATGAATTATTTTATAGCTTTTATTATGCGACTCCGCTAAATTTTTGAAAACTTTATTTGCTCCAAAAATATTTTTTTTGTTCGGCGGAAATTTTCCTCTTACATATCCGTTGGAAATATGAACCATCGGCTCGTTTAATGTTACCCAATAATCAATTAAATTTCCCATTTCTTTAACAATCAATTCTGTGTAGCGCGCGAAATAATCAACAACTTTTTTATTCTCCCATCCGCCAATTTTAGATAGCCAAATAGGATTAGTCCAGTGCCAAAGAGTTAAAACCACTTTTAAATTCCTATCTTTTGCCGCTTGCAAAACTTTTCTGTAATGTTCAATTTCTTTCATGTCAAATTTTCCTTCCTCCGGCTCAATTCTTGCCCACTCAATGCCAAAACGATATGCTCCGCAATTCAAATTTTTAACCAATTCTATGTCTTCCTCATATCTATTATAAGAATCGCACGCCTGTCCGCAGATGAAATTTTCTATTCTTAATTTTTTATTTTTTTTCTTGCTTCTTACTTCTTCAGCCAAAGGCTGATCCGCCTCTGGCGGAAACTTCTTACTTCTAACTTCGCTTTTCTCCCACTCCGACCAATCATTAATAATCCCGCCCTCAATCTGATAGGCAGAAGTAGATGCCCCCCAAAGGAAGTTTTTTGGAAATTTTAATATCTTTTTATTGCTCATTTTTTGCGCGATAGTTAGATGCTGGTAATTTTTTTGATATTTTTAATTTCCGCCCTACTTTAGCAGGAGTTAAATAAGCTGACATAATAAATTTACTTTTTAAACTCTGACTAAGGTCAGGCAGAAAATAGAGAAAATTACCAGCATCTAACTATATAATAAAATTTTAGATTATGATAAAGAGTTAACCGCTTAATTCTTCAAATGTTTTTTTATAAACTTTAACGCAATGCCTGTATAATTTTCCATACCTTCCTTTATCTGCTTGATCCAGCGAAAAAAAATATGCTTGCCTATTTTTGTTTTTAAAAAGAATGAGTCCATATCCTCCTTGAAACAGCATCCAATTAAACAATAATCTTCCTATTCTCCCGTTGCCGTCTGAAAATGGATGAATTAATTCAAATCTCTGATGAAATCTCACGGCTGTCGCGAAAGGATGCTGTTTATTCTTTTTTTGCTTACCGCGCCATTCAAGCAATTCTGCCATTTCTTTCTTAACCTCTCCCGGCGCGGATGTTTTTTTATTATTAACAACTATCTCTCTTCTTTTATATCCTGTCTCAACGCCAAGTCCGTTTACTAAAAATTTATGTAATTTAATTAAAGAGCTTTGATTTAACTTGAATTCGCCTGATCTAATGATATTAAACGCCTTTATTGAATTTTCCACTTCTAATATTTCTTTGCGGCTAATATCCGCTTTGATATATTTTCTTCTTATTATATTTTCAACTTCGCCCCGGGATAATTTACTGCCTTCAATCGCGTTTGATTCAAATATAAATTTTATAGCGAAATTCCTAAAAAATTGCTCTTTTTTATGCTCAGACATTTCTAAAAATAAATACTTAAAGCCAATCCGCGAAATTTCAATTTTTTTGTATTCTTCAGGCGCTATTATTTTATCTATGTTATAAATATTTTCTATGTTATTGCCTACCAATTCTATTTCTTTTTTTTGCAGCGCGCCATAAAGTTCGCCTAAATTTTTAGGTATATTTTTTCCAATATAAACCTGAATTTTTTTATAAAAGCTTCCGACATTTATCTGTTCGGTCAAGTAAAAAAATGGCTTATTTTTAATAATTTTCTTCTCAATTTTAATCATATTAGTTAGGTATATTTTTTTTATACTTAAATCATAACATAAAAATTATGCGATAGCAATAACTTGCGGTATTCCGCTCAAAGCATAAAAATTTTTTAAGTTTCCAACTTGCTTGCCCACGCTCCGTCGGCATAGCCCGTAGAAGTCCCCCCAAAGGAAATTTTTTGGAAATTTTAATATCTTTTCATTAGCCATATATTAATTATAACAATTTTTTTGACTTTTGGCTAAAATTATTATAGTATTATGTAATAACCAAATTTCAAATCTCAAATTTCTAATTTTAAACCTATGAACATAACCGAATTAGCAAGAACTTTAAGGGTGCCGCCGCAAGAGCTGCGCGATAAATTGCCGCTCATTGGTTTTGATATTGGCCAAAAAGCGATAAAAGTTGACAACAGAACCGCGAAAAAAATCCTTAAAGAATGGAATTTTTTAATCGGCCAGCTTGAAGCGCGCGAAGAAAAAAGAAGAGTGGAAGAAAAAACCGAAATCGCGCAAAACCAAGAAAAAAAAGAAATTAAAATACCTCATTTCATAACAGTCAGAAATTTTTCCGAGCTTGCCGAAGTTCCGGTCAATAAAATTTTAGCCGAACTGATGAAAAACAGCATCTTCAGCTCGCTTAATGAAAAAATAGACTTTGAAACCGCGGCCATTATCGGCTCTGACTTAGGGCTTGAAGTAATGCTGGATGAAGCTCTGGACAAGAAAGAAGACGGCGATAAAATGTCGGCTGAAAAATTAAAAGATCTGCTGGAGAAGGAAGATTCTTCCGACATGAAAGAAAGGGCTCCTGTTATTGTGGTAATGGGCCATGTTGACCATGGAAAAACAAAACTCTTGGACGCGATAAGAAGAACGCATGTAATGGATGGGGAAGCAGGCGGCATTACCCAGCATATCGGCGCTTATCAAGTTGTCCGCAAAGGCAAAGCGATTACCTTTATTGACACGCCCGGCCATGAGGCTTTCACCGCCATGCGCTCGCGCGGCGCGAAAATCGCGGATATCGCCATTCTGGTCGTTGCCGCGGATGACGGAGTAAAGCCGCAGACTATTGAAGCTTACCGCATTCTTGAATCCGCGAAAATTCCCGTTTTGGTTGCCATAAACAAAATTGACAAGCCGGAAGCCAATATTGATAAAACAAAACAAGAGCTTTCTAATCAGCTGAAAATTACGCCCGAAGATTGGGGCGGCAAAACAATCTGCATGCCGATATCAGCCAAGGAAGGCGCTGGAATTGACGATCTGCTGGATATGGTTCTCCTTACGGCGGACATGGAAAGCGGCAATATCAAAGCCAACCCGAAATCTTCAGCCATAGGAACAATCATTGAATCGCGCGTTGACAAAGGAGAAGGCCCTGTCGCCACTGTCTTGGTGCAAAACGGAACTTTGAAAATAGGCGATCAGCTTTGTTTCTCCGGACAATCCTACGGCAAAGTAAGGGCTTTGAGAAATTATCTGGGCGAAAATATTGAACAGGCGGAGCCTTCTGTTCCGGCAAAAATTATCGGGCTTAAATCCGCCCCGAAAGTCGGCGACATTTTGGAAGTCGGCGCCGGGGAAAAAATAAAAAATAAAAAAATAAAATACGCGCCGCAGGAATTAACAAACAAAAAATCAAACGAATCGGAAAATGAGAATATTAAAACAAAAAGGATTAACCTGATAATAAAAAGCGATGTGCTGGGAAGCGGAGGGGCGATAGAAGAGTCCTTGGCCAAAATTGAAATCCCTGAAATAAAAATTAACATAATAAAAAAGGGCTTGGGCAATATAACCGAAAGCGACATAACGCAGGCTGAAGCAAGCCAAGCTCAAGTTATCGGCTTTAATGTTAAATCCCCATCCGCGGTGGAAGAGCTGGCAAGAAGCAAAAATGTAATCGTAAAAATATACGTTGTAATTTATGAGCTGATCAACGACATAAAATCGCGAATACAGGAATTGGTTGAGCCGGAAGTCAAGCGAGTTGATTTGGGCAGATTAAAAGTTCTGGCGATTTTCAGAACCGAAGCAAACAGCCAAATCATAGGCGGCAAAGCGATTGACAAAGCCATTGAAGACAGCAGTTTTATTGATGTATGCCGAGACAAAGAAGTTATAGCGTCAGGCAAGCTGACCAAGCTGCAATCAGGCAAACAAGACGTAAAATCAGTGGAAGCGGATCAAGAATGCGGAATACAATACGAGGGAAAGCCGCTGATAAAAGAAGGCGACATTTTGCAGGTTTGGAAAGAGGAAAGGATAACTAAAATTATTTAAGATTTTAGATTGAAGATTGAAGATTTTGCGCTTTTAAAATATTTTGTTTATTGTCTAGCCATAAATCTAAAATCATAAATCTTAAATCTTAAATTCATGTCTCGCATTATCCAAATTAACGAACTGCTAAAAGGAGAATTGGCGAATCTTATCAGAGAGGAAATCGTTTTAAACAACGGGCTGGTTACTGTTTGCTATGTTGACTGCTCGCCGGATCTAAAAAGCGCCAAAGTTGGCATTTCTGTTTTGCCGTATAATTTATCCGGAAAAATACTCGCGAAATTAAAAAAACATTCCAGCCAATTCTGCAAAACCTTAAAAAAGAAATTAAATCTCAGATGCATCCCGCGCTTTAACTGGATCATTGACAGCACGGAAAGAAACGCGTTAGAGCTGGATAAAATAATAAAAAAATTGAATGATGAATTATGAATTATGAATAATGCAAAATCTATAAAAACATAGAACCATAATTCATTATTCATAATTCATAATTCTTTTTTTATGCCTGACGCCATTTACTCAAAAATATATAATCAAATCAAAATATCAAAAAACATTCTCCTCGCCACTCATGAAAATCCTGACGGCGACGGATTGTCTTCCATCTGCTTGATGATTGAAATAATAGAATCTTTAAATCAGCCGTATTCAGCCTACTGTTTTGACCAGCCGCCGCGCCAATTTGATTTTCTGCCGTCCGTGGAAAAAATAATCAGCGATAAAACAAAATTAAACATGGATAATTTTGATTTGATCATCGTGCTGGATTGCGGCAGTTCAGACCGAACAAAAATAAGCGATGAAATAAAAAATCGCGGCAAAAGCCAAATCGTTGTTGAAATTGACCATCATCCCAAAATTGAGGATTACGCGGATATGGAATTAAGGGATCCCGCCGCCTCGTCAACCGCGGAAATTCTTTATAAATTCCTAAAAGCGAACAAAATAAAAATAAGCAAGAATATCGCCAATTGCGTTCTGACCGGCATCTTGACTGATACTGCCAATTTTCTTTACCCGTCCACTTCGCAAGAAACCATCCAAATATCCTCGGAAATGCTGTCTAAAGGAGCGAAACTGCCGCAAATCATGGAAAACACTTTGCGCAACAAGAGCTTGAATTCAATGAAAATATGGGGCAAAGCCATGTCGCGCTTAAAAATCAACCCCAAATACAATTTTGCTTTTACTGTTCTGACGCTGGACGATGTCAATGACAATGGCGAAACAGCGAACGAAGAAGAGCTGGAAGGAATCGCCGGATTTATCAGCAACCTCCATAATGTTCACGGCGTTATGCTGCTGCGCGAACAGCCGGACGGCATTATCAAGGGCAGTCTGCGCACTTCGCGGCATGATGTTGATGTCTCGCGATTGGCGCAAGCCATGGGCGGAGGAGGACACGCGAAATCATCCGGATTTAAAATTGAGGGGCGGCTGGAGAGAGCGGGAGATGGTTGGATAATTGTTTGACAATTTAAACAAATATATTATTATTAACACATAGTTAATCAGTTGCTTGGTTAATCAGTTAATCAGGATGGTTATTTTCGCATAATAATTATTAAACTGATTAACTAATCCCTAATTAACTAATTAACTAAAAAATATGCCTTTAATTCCAACAGTTATTGAAAAATCAGGCCAAGTTGAACGGGCCTATGATATATATTCCCGTTTGCTTAAAGACCGCATTATCTTTTTGGGCGAGGCGATTACGGACCATGTCGCCAATATTATTATCGCGCAATTCTTGTTTTTGGACGCCCAGAACAAAGAAAAAGACATTAAGTTCTACATCAACACTCCGGGCGGATCCGTCACCGCCGGCATGGCGATTTACGACACCATGCAGTACGTAAAATGCGATGTCTCCACTATCTGCGTCGGCATGGCCGCTTCAATGGGAGCCACGTTGCTGGCATCCGGCGCCAAAGGCAAGAGATTGACTCTGCCAAACTCGGAAATTCTAATTCATCAGGTGATGGGCGGTTTTGAAGGCCAGGCAACTGACATAAAAATTCGCTCCGAGCATATCCTAAAAATCAAAGACAAGCTTAATAAACTGCTTGCCTTTCATACCGGCCAGACAAT
>VMTK01000024.1 GCA_013791585.1 Candidatus Falkowiibacteriota bacterium | reverse complement strand
CCTGATGTTGAAGAAATAAAATCTTGGCTTAAATAATAACATGAACCCCGTTAGATTTTTATTAAACTAACGGGTGTTTAATTGGAAAAAATTAATTTCATTATACTTATATGGCGAATAAACAAAAAATATCTAACGGGGTGAACAAAGAAATTAAATTTTTTATTCTGCTGACCGGGCTGTTTTTTTTATTCTATTTTATGCCCATGGAATCGTCTTTTTTTACCGGCGCGGTTCTTTCGGGTCTGAAGCTGCTCAATAAATACGCTCGGGAGCATGTTTTGACCTGTCTTTTGCCGGCGTTTTTTATCGCAGGCGCGATTTCGGTTTTTATCAAGAAAGATTTTATTTTGCGCTATCTGGGCGGGCAAGCCAAAAAATATATCGCTTATTCTTTGGCGTCTGTATCCGGCGCGATTTTGGCTGTCTGCTCCTGCACTATTCTGCCGCTGTTTGCCGGCATCAGGAAAAGGGGAGCAGGGCTTGGCCCGGCATCCGCTTTTTTATTCTCGGGTCCGGCCATAAACATTGCCGCCATATTTTTAACAATGTCTGTTTTGGGGCATGAAATAGGGCTGGCCAGAATAATTTCAGCTGTTCTGCTTTCTATTCTTGTCGGCTTGTCAATGCAGTTTATTTTTAAAGAAAAAATTGAAAAAGGCGAATTGTTTGTTGAAGAGAGCAAGGACATTGTTGTTAGCAAAAAAACACTAATTATTTTTTTTGGCGCGATGATCGGCATTTTGGTTGTCAACGGTTTGCAAATTGATAAGACAGCAAAGTATCTGATAATGATTCTTTTGGCATTGGCTGTTGCCGGCATGGCTATCTTCAAATTTCAAAAAGAAACCAGCAAAGAATGGCTGAAAGAAACTTGGTCTTTTACTAAAATGCTTCTGCCTGTTTTGTTTATCGGCGTATTTACCGCCGGTTTTATCATGCCGTTTCTGCCGCAAAGCTTGATTGAGAGGATTGTCGGAGCAAATACAATTTCCGGCAATCTGGCAGCTTCAATTTTCGGCGCTTTTATGTATTTTTCCACATTAACAGAGATCCCGATTTCGCAGGCGTTAATCGCCAAGGGCATGTCGCAGGGTCCGGCGCTGGCTCTTCTTTTGGCCGGCCCGTCTTTAAGCTTGCCGAATATGCTGGTTATAAGAAAAATTTTAGGCAATAAAAAAACAGCTGTTTATGTTTCGTTGGTTGTTTTTTATTCCACTATCGCCGGCCTTATTTTCGGCAGTTTAGTTTAGGCAGTATTGTCCCACAAATCAACAAATTTTTTTACAAATCTACAAATTCTGTAATTAATTTAATATTTTTAAAATGTTAAAAGAACAAAAAACATCTAACGGGGTGAATAAATTATTATTTTTAATTATTGGCGTATTGGTTTTAACCGGATGCAATAAGCAGATTAACAGCCAAGCAAATAATGTCATTTCAACCGTTGATGAAAACCAAAATAATACTGTCTTGAATCAGCCGGTTTCCAGCGCTGAACAAATTGCCGACAAATTGGAAGTGTACTATTTTCATCGTACCGCGCGCTGTTATTCTTGCAAGACAATAGGGCAATATGTCCGTGAAACAATGGAGCAAAAATACGGCATGCAAATTAGCAATGGAATAATAGATTTTAGGGAAATTAATATTGATTTGCCCGAGAATAAAGATATCGCAAAGAGATATCAGGCTTCCGGCTCTTCATTATTCATAAACCGCGTTATCAATGGCCAAGACAATATTGAGCAAGACGCGAATGTCTGGAAGCTCTTGGGGAACGAAAGCCAATTCAAGAATTATTTGGAAAATAAATTAAATTCTTATTTACCCGGTTAGATAGTAAACCCCGCACAAAAGGTGTCGTCAGTCGGTGGCATTATACCACCGACTGCGACAGATCATCTAACCATCCGACTTTGTCAGAGGCATTTTTTGTGCGGGGTAAATGTTTTATTGGGTTTGGCAAATAATTTTATGGATTTCATAAATGCTTTGATTGATAATCATAATATTCCTATGCTGTCTGCTTTTTTGCTCGGCATTTTAACATCCATCAGCCCTTGTCCGCTGGCGACAAATATTACGGCAATCGCCTATATTTCAAAAGAAATTAAAACCGTTAAAAATACTTTGCTTAACGGCTTGTTTTATACATTGGGACGCGGCATCAGTTATACGGTTTTGGCAGCGCTAATTTATTTTGGATTGTCTTCATTTCAAATTTCCAATATTTTTCAGGGATGGGGGGATAAAGTTTTAGGGCCGGTTTTGATTGTGATCGGTTTGATAATGTTTGGGATAATTAAAATTAATCTTGGCGCTGCAAGCCAAAGAACAGAGAAATTAAAAGAATGGCTGGCCGGCAAAGGATACATCGGGTCTTTGCTTTTGGGAGTTTTATTCGCCTTGGCTTTTTGCCCTTATAGCGGAGTGTTGTTTTTTGGCGTTTTGATTCCATTGGTTTTGAGATCGGCTGAAAGCTTGTTGCTCCCATTATTATTCGCTCTTGGCACCGGCTTGCCGGTAATTATTTTTTCTTTTTTAATCGCTTTTTCCATGCAAAAAGTAAGCCAAGCTTTTCAGATCGCGCAAAAAGTTGAAAAGACAATGAGATACGCGGTCGCTTTAATTTTTTTAGTAGCGGGAGTTTATTATTTGCAGTATTTGGTGAAATATATTTTGGCGCCTTAGATGGTGTTAAAAAATTTGAGGTTTTATAAAATTTAGGCAAATAAAAAATACTTATTTTAATAAGTACTTTTTATATTTGACGCAGCGGATTATGTTTAAAATAAAATTTTACAGCTTTCATGCTCCCAATTCCTCCTGCCGCTTTTTTATTTCAGCAAAAAATCTTGCTTGATTTTCTTCTTTAATCGCTTCGCCCGGCGGCAAGACCTCTTTTAGTGGATTTATTTTTACATTGTTTTTTACCATTTCATAATGCAAATGCGGGCCGGTGGACAGTCCTGTTGAGCCGATATAGCCGATCACATCTCCTTGTTTTACTTTGGCGCCTTTTTTAACGGCAAACCGAGACATGTGGCCGTAATTCGTAGTATAGGCGCCATTGTGCCTGATGGAAATCATATTTCCGTAGGAGCCGTTGTAGGCGGCGAAAATTACCGTGCCGTCGCCAACAGCTCTTATCGGCGTTCCGTATGGCGCGGCGTAATCAACGGCGCGATGGCCGGTATAAATATTAAAAGCTTCTATGTATCTTGCCCCGGTCGTAAAGCCGGAAGAAATATATTTAAAAGCCACGGGCGCTTTTAAAAAGATTTTTTGAACCGAATTTCCGTTCTCGTCAAAATAACCGATATTATTTTCATTTTCTTCAAAATAATAAACTTGATATGTCTTTCCGTCATTGATATATTGCCCGGCCAAAATTTTTCCCGGCATTTGATATTCTCCATTCAGATATCTTTCTTCGTAAATAAATTTAAATTTGTCGCCGACTCTCGGATCCATGGCAAAATCAATCGTCCATTGAAAAGCATTGGCAAGTTCAATGATCGCGCGCTCGTCAATATTGTTTTCCAGCGCGGCTTCATACATTGAAGTCTTTACCTCGCCTTCCTTGGCAGCAATTTTCACTTCATAGTTTATCGGCCTAACCTTGGCTTCAAAGAAGTAAGCGCTTTCGTCGGTGCCGGTCGCGTTTTCATTAGAATTACTTTTGCAATTTACCGCCAGCTCATCCTCTGAATCCATCTTGTAAACCAATTCTTTAAATTCATCGGAAATTTTGTCAAAAGTAAGTTCCAAAGAATGGCCGGCTTTTATCTTGGCCAAATCGCATTCAGCCAAAGCCGCTTCATAAATTTCATTGGCCAGACCCGGGCTAATTCCGGCTTGAGACATCAGCTCGCCGAAAGTTGATCCGTCCGCGATTTCAACCAACTCATAGCGATCCCGCGGTTCATCCGCTATTTTTGCCGTTTCCGGAATATTTTGATTAGCTTCCAGAGTTAACGCGTTATGCTTTAAAATACAAAAAGCACCGATCGCCAGAATCAATATCAAGATAATCAAATAAATTGTTTTTTTTAAGTTTTGTTCTTTGGCCTCAAATGAGGCGCAATGCTTTATTTTGTCCATATACATCAATATTAATATAACTTAAGCCAAGTGTCTAATTTTTTGGGGTTAAAATCTACCCCTTAGAGCATAAAACAATTCCCCGATTTGGCGCAAATCGGGGAATTGTCGTATATAAGCTTTTCAGGCGATTTAAAGTTTTTTCTTTGTTTATACAGCGCTTTTTATATTTTTTTACCGTTGCCACAAGGGCAAGGATCATTTCTTCCTACCTTCATTATATTTTCTATTTATTTTCTAATATGCTATAATAATTATAGCATGTGGATAAACCATGTCAAGCAAAAATTATGATTACAAAACGCCAAAAACAAGTATTAGATTTTATTAAATCATACAAAATAAAAAAAAGATATTCTCCATCCTTGGAAGAAATAAAAAAGCATTTTAAGTTTGCTTCGGTTTCAACCGCCCATCATCATATTAAAAAACTGCAAGAATCAGGTTATTTGCAAAAAGAAAAAAATTTGCCGAGAGCAATGTCTCCGGCAAAATCAATAGAAAATATAGAAATTCCGCTCGCAGGCACTATCACGGCCGGCCAGCCGATTGAGGCGGTTGAAGTGCCAAATGAAACTATAACCATAACCAAAAACGAAATAGGCGGAACCGGAGAACACTACGCTTTAAGAGTTCAGGGCAATAGTATGATTGACGAAGGAATTTTTGACGGGGATATTGTTGTGATAAGAAAACAGCCGACTGCTGAGAATGGAGAGACAGTAGTTGCTGTTATTGACGATAATGAAGCAACATTAAAAAAATTATACAGAGAAAAAGATAGATTTAGATTACAGCCGGCAAATCCTACGCTTTTTCCTTTTTACAGAAAAGAAGTGGAAGTGCGCGGCGTGGTCGTAAAAATTGTTAGAAATTTTGAAAGCCAGATTGAAAAAGAAAAAGCGAATGATGGAAAATATTCACGGCGCATTGACTATTCATGGGATTTTCGCGGAGAAAAAACAAAAGCCTATACTCATGGCCTGCATACTTATCCGGCAATGTTTATACCTCAGGTAGCGCGCCGACTGTTGCAAACATATAGCAAAAAAAATGATACAGTTTGCGATATTTTTTGCGGCTCCGGCACTGCATTAATAGAAAGTCGTTTATTGGGCATAAATTCTTACGGAATTGACCTTAATCCTTTGGCTATATTTTTAGCGAATGTAAAAACAACGGAAATATCACAATCTACTTTAACAAAAGAATATTTTAAATTATTGGAAAGAATAAAAAATATTAAAAAAAATGAAATTAAAAGGCCAGTATTTAATAATTTAGATTTTTGGTTCAAGGACAATGTTATTGTTGAGCTCGCGCGCATTAAAAAGGCCATCAAAGATATAACGGACAATAAAATACAAAATTTCTTTTTGGTTGGATTTAGCGAAACAGCGCGTCTATCCTCCAACACTAAAAATGGCGAATTTAAACTCGTGCGGATGAGAAAGGAGAAGTTAGACAAGTATAATCCGAATGTTTTAGAAATATTTAAAAAAAGAGTAGAAAATAATATCAAAGTTATGGGAGATTTTGATAGAGACGTTGATAAAAACACATGGACAAAAATTATTTATGGCGATTCTTCTAAATACAATATAATCAAAACAAATTCAATAGATTTTATTTTGACTTCACCGCCATACGGCGATAGCAGAACAACTGTTGCTTATGGGCAATTTTCTCGTCTTTCGGCCCAGTGGGTTGATTTATATGAAAATCCAAATAATGCCTCTGGCGTAGACAATGACTTGCTTGGCGGGAAAGCAACCAAAACTCTTGATCACACTTTGGATTCAAAATATTTAAAAGATTCTTTAAATAAAATTGCAAAAGCAGACGAAAAAAGAGCTAAAGACGTTTTAAGTTTTTTTATAGGTTTGAATGATTGCTTGAAACAAGCATATAAAATATTGAAATCCAAAAAATATTTTTGTTTGATTGTTGGCAATCGGCTCGTAAAACAAGTGCGGATACCGACTGATTTTATAATCGCGGAGCTTGGCGAAAAAATTGGATTTACTTGCGAAGACGTTTTTGTCAGGAATATCCCCGGAAAAAGAATGCCTATTAAAAACTCACCCACGAATATAGTCGGGGCGTTAGAGGAAACAATGAATAAAGAGAGTGTTGTTGTTTTGAGAAAAAATTAAATAATTTGAGCAAAATTATCGAAAAGGTGTAAAAAATCTCTTTTATTTATTCTAAAACCAGTGCCATGATCGTGATATTTCCCTTTATTCTCCCCGCTCCTATAAACACCTATTCTAATATCAATTTTCAATTTATCGCTTTCAACGGCGGATTTAAATTTGTTAATATTGAGATTTGAAAGCAAATAAGCTTCTGTAAAATGAAATTTCTCCTTTTTGGTTTTTCGCTCGCCTTTTATTTCCGCAAAAACCAATAAAATTTTATCTGACTTTGCTTTCAAAACATTGTCAAAAATGGAAATAGGCCAATAAGCTTCTATTTTAGATTTATTTTTTAAAATAAGTTTTTCACCCTCAAAAACAATTTTGAATGATTGTGGATTTTTTCGCGAGCCGCAAACCGTGGAATGTAAATTATACTTTCCCTCTTTGTCTAGATATTTATATTTTTCAAACAAGATTTTATTTATTCCTTTTGGCTTTGGCGATTTTGTTGCAATGGTAAGCATACTGCCGGAATTTATTCTTTTAGCTTTTAATTCAATGTCACCAACATCAGGAAGGCGTAAATTATTTTCCTTGATTTTTAAAAGATCCTCAAGGGTTTTTCCAATGCCTGTATCGTGCGCTCTATGAGTTTTAACAAAACCCATCTTTTTTATTTCTTTTAATTTTGTTTTAAGCTACTGTAAAGTCATAAAATTATTTTATAAAATAGTTTATTTGTTTTTTATATATATCGGCAAATTTTTTTAATTCTGTAATATCAAGACGACGTTCGCCTGATTCGCTTTTGGAAACATAAGATTGGGGCTTGCTTAATTTTTTAGCAACTTCTTCTTGTTTAAATCCAGTTTCCGATCGAGCATTTTTTAATTTTTCTATGACATTTCTATATTCTTTTGTGTAAATAGTTTTTGGCATATTTGTATTAGTTATATTATTATATTATATTCTAAAGCAGTATATCCCAAAGCAGTATAAAATAACAGTTTGTGCAATAGCATAGTTTAGCTGATAGTTGTTTTAGCAAAATCATTTTTATAATACAATAGAATAAAATTTAAGCAAATAAAAAAATACTTATTAAAATAAGTATTTTTGATTATGTGGATAACTTTCTTGATTTTCGGTAAATTTTCGGTTATACTGTTAATATAAATTATTACTAATAAAATGCCAATACTTTTTTATGCTTACACAGCGCCAAAAACAAATTTACGAATTTATAAAACAGTCTATCAAAGAAAACGGATATGCTCCGTCTCTTGAAGAGATAAAAAAGAATTTTAAATTAAAATCCGTAAGCACTGTTCATGAACACATAGAGACATTGCGGGCAAAAGGTGTTCTTAACAAAATAGGCAACCAAGCAAGAGCTATTAATATCTTTGATAGCGAATCAATGATACAAATTAATATTTTAGGCAATATTGCGGCCGGCCAGCCGATAGAAGCAATGCAAAATAAAGAAATGATGGCTGTGCCAAAAAGCAAATTGCCTCGCGTTGGCGAGTTTTATGCCTTGCGCGTAGTAGGCGACAGCATGATTGATGAAAATATTAATAATGGCGATTTAGTTTTGGTCAAACAGCAAGACACTGCTGAAAACGGACAAAAAGTTGTAGCATTGATTGATAACCATGAAGCTACATTAAAAACGTTCTATAAAGAAAAAAGTTTTATTCGACTGCAGCCGGCTAATAAAGAATACGATCCAATAATCATAAAAAAAGGCAGGGAGCTTGCAATACAAGGCATTATTATTGATGTAATAAGAAATGAGGAAGAAATACAAGCCGAAAAACTTTTAGAAAGCAAAGAAATAAAAAGAAGCAAAACACTTCCTTTAAATAAAATTATTTTGGGCGACGCGGTTAAAGAATTAAAAAAATTACCAGATGAGAGCTGTGATGTAATCATTTGCGACCCCCCTTATAATATTGGAAAAGATTTTGGAAATAATCACGATAGGCGCGAATTAAAGGAATATATAACTTGGTGCAAAGAATGGATAAACGAATCAATTCGCGTAATGAAGCCCGCGGGAACAATGTTTATTTATGGGTTTAGCGAGATACTTGCTTATCTTTCAGTTGAAATTCCAATAAACAAGCGTTGGCTTATTTGGCATTACACAAATAAAAATGTCGCTTCGTTAAATTTTTGGCAAAGAAGCCACGAAGCAATAATCTGCGCGTGGAAAGATAAGTCTGTTTTTAACAGAGATGAGATAAGAGAACCGTATACTGAAGGATTTTTAAACGGAGCCGCTGGCAAAGTAAGGAGAGGAACTGTGGGGCGATATAGTAGCAATGGAAAAGAAACTATTTATAATGCGCATGAGGGCGGAGCATTGCCTCGCGATGTAATAAAAATACCAGCTTTAGCTGGCGGCGCCGGTATGAATGAAAGATGGTTTATATGCAAAACTTGTAAAGGGCAAGTATTTAAGCCAAGAGAACTTAAAAAACATGCTGATCACGAAATAATTAAACACCCTACGCAAAAACCTCTTGAGCTATCGCGAAAATTAGTAATGTCTGCTATGCCAAAAAAAGACGGGGTTGTTTTAGTTCCTTTTGTCGGCACAGGTTCCGAATGCGTAGCCGCAAAAATACTCGGTCAATCTTACATTGGATTCGAAATAAATCCTGATTACATAAAGCTTGCTGAAAAGTATTTGGAAAATACAAAGTATATTCCTAAATTATTTTAAAGACTTGTCTATTTCCTTTTTCTTCGCTTCAAAAGTCATAGGCGTAAAAACGACAAACCCATTTAGAAATCTTTTTAGCTCTTTGTTTTTTATAAATCTAGAATAAGGCAATTTATATTCGCCGTTTTTCTTCTTCGGATTTTTAAAATAATCTTCACTCGGCACTTCGTATTTAATATCAATAAATTCTCCAACAATTGGATTGCTGGTCTTTTTTTCTTGCCTTACCTCTCTACTGAATGACTTCTTTTTGACTTGATAGTTTAAAACTCTGCCACGATATTTAACTTGAAAATCAGCGCCTTTATGATCAAGTTCTGCTGACATATCTACAGTATTTTCACCAAAAACAGACTCGGCTACATAACCGGCATGAATTTGCGTAATAATACTGGCCCATGTTCTGTAAATTCTAGCGGGCAAACCCCGGTAAAAACAATTTTTACACATTGTAATTTTTATTCTAAAACTTTCAATATTTTCTTTATAGACGTTTAAATATTCTTTATAAAAATCGTCATAATTCAAAAACTTTTTATTATCCCAATAAACCTTATAAAGCATTTCAATAGCCTGAATATCTTTTGGCAAATCCATTTCGACAAGTTTAATAGGCCTATATCTTTCTCTATAACCGACAAGATCTACTAATTTCAAAAATTTTTCAAATTTTTCTACTAAAATCATATGAAATAAGTTATATTTTTATTATAAATTTTTGCAAATTTTTTAAGCTGCAGTGCTTCTACTTTTCGCTGTCCAGATTCTATTTTTGAAACATAAGATTGCGTTTTGCCTAATTTTTTGGCCACAGCAATTTGATCAAGCCCTGCTTCTTGGCGGGCTTTTTTCAGCTTTTCAATTATTGCCTTATGTTCTTTTGTATATAGATTATTGCTCATATTGCTGCGCTTATTCTGTTTATATGATATATTCTAAAGTGTAATATGACAAAACGGAATATGCAATATTAAAGCGGCAGTTTTGATTAAGAATAAAATTTTAGCAAACAAAAAAATACTTATTAAAATAAGTATTTTTAAAATCTCAATGCACGGAGGTAGGGGATTAAAATTCATTAATGGACTGCTAAACGCAAAGATTATTTTATTTTTTTCCTGGAAAAATAAATGGAAATAATAACTATTGCATTTGCCGCAAAAAGGGTTGAGAGATAAGCGACTGTAAGCAAATTATATTTCGCATTTGCGATTATTGTCAAAAGGTCAACAATTGCCATTATTACCCAGAAAAAAAGCGTTTCGCTCCAAGGGTCTTTGAGGGATTTTCTAATAGTAGGAATATAGCCTATTGCATCAATAGCGGAAACCATTAGCACCGCAATCAAAGGGCTGTCTAATTGCCACCAAATTAAAATTGCAAGCAATGCCAGCGCAAGAACTAATTTATCACTCGTTGTTATGTCTCTTGTGCCATATTTAAATGAAAGTAAAAAAACAAACAACACAAGTATGGTGCCGATAATTAAACTAAAACTTCCGAACTTACCGCCTCCATGCAACAAAGCGACCGTAGCCGTTCCTTGAGTAATTCCCCAAATTAGCCAAGTATACAAATGAGGTTTTGTTTTCTTTTGGAAAATATTCCTAAAATATGGAATATATCCAATAACAGTAAGAGATGTTGCAACAATTGCAATTATAAATTTAAAATTTATGAATCCTAACATTGCTCGGAGGCAGGGAATCGAAGCTCCTCGGCGCTGTTCGGTTCTAACGGGGAGCGGGGTGATTGACTGGACCAAAACCAGCTTTTATTTTATTTGCTCGGATTTTATAAAGAAATACGAACAAATTTTAAAAAGAAATACGATCAAGGTTTGCGGTCGCCCCCACCCGACCGCAAACTTTTTACCCCGTCTGCTTGCGGGGCTTTCTTCAAAACAGGCGCGCCTTTCAGGCGATTTCAAGTTTTTCTTCTCCGCTTGCGAGCGGAGGGTTAACTTTTTTCAAGTAAAGGGGGCTTGAAAAAATTTGACGGCGGCCAATCCTTTTCATTTTATCGCTGGAATATCTTCGTCACTCTTTTTACCGCCTTCGGATTATGTATCCAGGATAAAAATAATCCGTAATTAGTTACTGGGACGCCGGCCTCTTTCAATTTAACAATTCTTCGTCCGTATTTTTGGCGGTCCGCCATGCAACCTCCGCAATGAAGAGCTAATTTATATTTACTTAAATTCTCTGGCAATGCCCGCCCAAAAGAAAAATCAATTTTTAGCTTTAATCCTAATTTCTCTTTAATTAAGCGCGGAATTTGTTTGGTTCCAATATCATCGCACTTTCTATTATGATTACAGATTTCCATGATTAGTATTTTATCGTTGTCTTGTAAAGATGAAAACGCTTCTAATCCCTTAACAAACAAATTTAAATTGCCGCCGCTCATATAATTTGCCATCATTACTGAAAAAGTAGTTAAAGGAATGTTCTGAGGCGTCCATTTGCCTACAATATCCATTGCCTGGCTGTCCGTAATGATTAATTTTAATCCTTCCTTGGAATTCCGCAAATGTTTAACTAAATTTAAAAATCGCTCTTTTTCCGCTTGATTATCAGACCGCGCTTTTTTTAAATCCATCCTGAAAAGCACCGGGATTAAATATTTTCGCAAAAGCTTTTCTGCGGCCATATCCTGCGGGCGCAAAAGCCGCAAAGCCGGTGTTTCTTCATCCATTGGAATATTTAACAGGACATATCCTTTCCCGCTCTTTAAAGGAATTAAATCAATGTTCTGATTTTCCTTTTTAAAATAAGTGCTGATAAAATTAACAAGCTCTTTCTGCTTATTTCCATTTAAAGCATTAAGGCAAAAACTTGGCAGCCCCATCCCCAGCTTTTGATTTGCCAAATTCTCAAGCTCTGTAATTTTTTCTATTGGCTCCTTGGATGAAAAAATATTGTAAATAATCAATACTTGGCTTTTATGCTTCAATGCTCTTTTAATAACTTCTTTTTCAATTGCAAAATCTTTATTATCTTTATTTTTTAATAAATCAATAACAATAAAAGTCAGATCAGATTCTTCCACTGCTTCATAAGTTTTTTTTCTTTTTTTCTCCCCCAGCTTGGAATATTCGTCTATACCGGCTGTATCTAAAACTTTAATTGATCCTAGACCGTGGATTTCCATTCGCGCTATTACTGTGTCAGCTGTTGTACCTGGTTGAGCGTCCACAATAGCAAAATCTTTTTGCCCGGAAAGCAAATTCAGAAGAGAAGATTTGCCGGCATTTATCCGTCCTGCAAAAGAGATAATAGAATATTCTTTTCGTTTTGCCATAAGTTATTCGCTTCGCGAACCCGCGCTACGAATGTATGTTTTGCCTTCGGCAGCCCCGCTACGAATGGGGCGCATACGAATGATGCGGGACATGCGAATATTAATTGTGTTTATAATAAAACGGGGAATTCCCCTGCTCGCCAAAAACCGGCTCTAATCCGGCTTTTTTAATTTTATTTAAAATACACTTAAAGCTTTTGTCAGCGCCTTCATCAATATTTGGCTTGTTTTGATAAAGCAGATATTTATCGCGGCAATCTTTTGGCGTAACTGACGGCATAATTACATTGCCGGCAACTTGTAATACTTTAATTCTGCCCGAAGAATCAAACACGTCGCAAGCGGTAGCGGCTGCAATATTTACATTTGGCAGTAAAATGCGTAAAATCGCTAAAAAATTTAAAAATATATTAAAATTTTTCTCCTTGTTTTCTTGCCACCAGTTTTGAATTTTCGCATCTTTTCCCAATGGAGTATCCTTATGAATAACATAAGGACCAATTCCGAACATATCAAATTTATTATCCACAAAAAATTTTAAATCTCTTATTAAATCTTCTATTGTTTGTCCCGGCAATCCAACCATTACGCCTGTGCCAACCTGATAATCTAATTTTTGCAGACTTTTTAAGCACCCAAATCTTTTTTCCCAGCTCATTTTTTCGGGATGAAGATTAGCATATAATTCTGGGTTAGAAGTTTCTATTCTTAACAAATAACGAATAGCGCCGGCCTGTTTAAGTTTTTTTAAAAAATTAAAATCCTGTTCTCCGCATGAAACAGTAATTCCTAATTGCGGATATTTTTTATGCGTAGTTTTAACAATTTCCAATAAATATTTTTTAAAAATTTCAGAAATTAATTCTCCGCTTTGATAAACAACCGAGCCATAATTAGCTTTATCAATAAATTTTAAACAATCTAAAATTTCTTCTTTGCTCACCTTGAATCGTTCTAATTTTTTATTTCCTTTTCTAATCCCGCAATAAAAACAATTATTTTGGCAAATATTAGAAAACTCAATAATGCCCCGAAACCAGATTTTCTTGCCAAAAACTTCTTCTTTAATTTGCCGAGCCAATTGAAAAAGTTCTTGCTGTAATTCGTCTTCCGCTTGCAAACATTTAATCAAAGTTTTATGATCAAATTTTTGTAATTTTTTTTTAAACATACAGGTCTCTTTCACCTTGCTCTAATTTTTTCAAATTGTTAATAATTATTTTTTTCGTTTCTGAATTTTCTATAGCTTCAAGATGATTTAAGATATTTTTTTCACCAACCTGTCTTGTTTTATCCGAAGCGTAATCCAATAGATATTCCTTAAAAGTAAGCAGGGCGTTTGGCTGGCACATTTCGTGAATCTTGCCTGCTTTAGCCAATCTCATAAAAACATCGCCGGTGCGGCCAACGCGGTAGCAAGTGGTGCAAAAGCTGGGCAAATATCCCAACCGGCAAATATCTTGGATAACCTCATCCAAACTGCGGTGGTCATTAAGATTGAACTGGGCTTCTGACGCATGTTCGCCCTTGTTGTAGCCGCCCGGTTCAGTTTTAGAAGCCGCGCTGGCTTGAGAAATACCGATAGCAAACGCTTGACGCCGAATTTCAGGCGTTTCGCGCGTGGAAATAATCATGCCGGTATAAGGAACTGCTAAACGTAAAACAGCAATGAGTTTTAAAAAGTTTTGATCGCTAACTTGGTATTTTAAATTAATATCAACAGTATGAGCCGGCTGAAAGCGCGGAACAGAAATAGTATGAGGACCGACTCCCAAGACTTTATCCATAAATTGAGCATATTGAATCAAGCTCAAAACTTCAAAGCGATAATCATATAGACCAAACAAGACTCCTATGCCTAAATCATCAATCCCTGCTTCAAAAGCCCGAAACATTGCTGTAATCTGCCTCTCATAATCAGCTTTTGGCCCATTGTGCATTTTTTTATAAGTGGGCTCATGGTAAGTTTCCTGAAAAAGCTGATAAGTGCCAATGCCTGCTTCTTTTAATCGTTGATAATTTTCCATTGTAGTAGCGGCAATATTGACATTCACGCGCCTGATTTCACATGGTCCCTTTTTAGTGTCATAGATTGTTTTAATCACATCTACTACATAATCAATCGGATTTTCAACCGGATGTTCGCCAAATTCTAACAGCAAACGTTTGTGCCCCATTGCTTCTAAAATTTCTACTTGTTCTTTTACTTCATCCAAGGTTAGTTTTTTGCGAGGCGCTGGATTGCGTGTATGAAAAGCGCAATATTCGCAATCATTAAAGCAAAAATTACTGGCATACAACGGGGCAAACAAGACTAAACGGGGTCCGTAAATAGCTTCTTTGACTTTCTTGGCGCTTGCAAAAAGCGGTTCCAAAAGTTCGGAATCTTGAATAGACAGCAATTTGGCGCAATCATTTAAGCTTAAACCTTTCATTTCCTCACCCTTTTGTAAAATTTCTTTTATTTCAGATTTACAAGCTTCTGTGGCTGTTAATTCTTGAATTTTATTTTCGTTTATAATGTTTATTTTATCAAAATTCATTTTGGGCATAATAAATTAACTGCGCGTTTATTAGTTTTACAATACTCCGTCCTCTTGCGGCGGGGTTTTCATTATATATTTTAATGCTCGGAGGCAGGGAATCGAAGCTCCTCGGCGCTGTTCGGTTCTAACGGGGAGCGGGGTGATTGACTGGACCAAAACCAGTTTTTATTTTCATTGCTCGGAGGCAGGGAATCGAAGCTCCTCGGCGCTGTTCGGTTCTAACGGGGAGCGGGGTGATTGACTGGACCAAAACCAGTTTTTATTTTCAATGCTCGGAGGCAGGGAATCGAAGCTCCTCGGCGCTGTTCGGTCATAACGGAGAGCGGGGTGATTGACTGGACCAAAACCAGTTTTTATTTTCATAGCTCGGAGGCAGGGAATCGAACCCCGATTGACTGGACCAAAACCAGCTGTCCTACCGTTAGACGACCTCCGAATGATTACATCAATTATAATAATCAAATTTTTTCTATTTGTCAAAGCCAGCTTTGACAAGCAGGAGCGTTTTAGGGTAAGATAAAGAAGTAATAATTTCAGATTTCAGATTTCAAATTTAAGATTTGCGGTTTAATAAAATCCTAAATCTTGCCTAAATCTAAAATCTTAAATCAAAAATCTTAAATCCTAAATAATCTTATGCTTCAATCCAAATTATTCACAAAAACAACCAAAACATTGCCTAAAGACGAAACCAGTTTTAACGCTCAAACCTTAATCAAAGCCGGTTTTATTGATAAATTAGCCGCCGGAATTTACACATTTCTTCCGCTTGGGCTTAAAGTTCATAATAATATCTGCGATATAATTCGCGAAGAAATGGATAATATAGGGGGGCAGGAAATTTTGATGCCGGCATTGACTCCGCGAGATATTTGGCAAGCGACTGACAGGTGGGAAAATTTTGATGTACTGTTTAAGCTGATCGGCGCTGACAAAAAGGAATACGCTTTGGGCGCGACGCACGAGGAAGTAATTTCCCCTTTGGCTAAAAAATATATTTTTTCCTATAAAGATCTGCCGGTGTATATTTATCAAATTCAGACTAAATTCAGGAATGAATTAAGAGCTAAAGCCGGCTTGATGCGCGGCCGCGAGTTTTCCATGAAAGATTTATATTCTTTCCATGGCAGTGAAGAAGATTTGGAAAAATACTATAAAGATGTCCAAAAAGCGTATTTTAAAATTTTTAAAAGATGCGGACTGCTTGATAAAACATATTTAACTTATGCCGCCGGCGGAGCTTTTTCAAAATATTCCCATGAATTTCAAACTTTAACCGAAGCCGGAGAAGATACTGTTTATATTTGCGATGACTGCAGAATTGCTATTAATCAGGAAATAATTAAAGAGCAAAATGTCTGCCCGAATTGCGGCAAGGATAAGTTTAGAAAAGAAAAGGCCGTAGAAGTCGGCAATATTTTTAAATTGGGAACGCGTTTTTCCAAGCCGTTTAATTTTCAATATACCGACGGCGAAGGAAATAAAAAAGATGTTATTATGGGCTGTTACGGCTTGGGCCCAAGCAGGGTAATGGGGACAATCGTTGAAGCGCTTCATGACGACAAAGGCATAATTTGGCCGGAAGAAATCGCGCCTTTCCGCGTTCATTTGATTTCTTTGAAACAAAACAAGCAGGCGGATAAAATTTACAATGATTTACAAAAAAGCAATATTGAAGTATTATATGACGATCGAGAAGAGACAAGCGCCGGCGAAAAATTCGCTGACGCCGACTTAATCGGCTGTCCGTATAGAATTATAATAAGCGAGAAGACTTTGGCGAAAAATAGCGTTGAGGTGAAAAAAAGAAATAGCGATAAGTGTGAATTAATTAAAATTGATAAAATTGTTAAATTATTTAATTAAAATATTATTTATTATTTAGTTAACGAGTTAACGGGTTAACGAGTTATTATTTAACATTTTATTAAATCTTTAACTAATTAACTAAGTTCGATTCCAGAATCTAACGCAACAAATTTGGCGCGAAGCGCTAAAAATGCTATGTTAGAATTCTATGAAAAATTATAAAAGATTAAGTGATTTAGAGCGAGAAGAAATTAGCCGAATGCTCTCTCAAGGTTGTTCTTT
>VMTK01000063.1 GCA_013791585.1 Candidatus Falkowiibacteriota bacterium | reverse complement strand
TTAAGTAAAACTCACGGATTAAATTCTGTAAAATTTTTCTTGAAGTGGACCCAAGCATTAATGCTTTGCCGCAAAAAAATTATTTGCAAAGGAACAAGTTTTCCACCAAATTAAGTTACTTATACCCTATATTGTTATATGGTTTCCGCCCTGTCGCAGTCTCTCCGCAGAGGACTGCGACAAGGAAGAACATAAAGCTCTATTTCGCTGGAGTCCTCTGCGGAGAGACTCCAGCGAGGCGGAAAGGGTTGATAGCCCGCCCCCACCCCTCCCGAGAGGGGAATTATATAGATATATGCCGCGAATAAGATTTATAAAAATATTGAATATTTTAATTGAAATTTGCTATTTGGCGATTGTTTTTTTTGTCCCGGTTTATTTCGCCTTGTTTTTAAAAAACGCGAATGTTTTTGAATTGAATAAAATTGTTTTGTTTAAGATATTAACCTTGCTGTTGCTGTGTTTTAGTTTGATTAAAATTATTATTAGCAGGAACGCGCCATGGCGCGTTCCCGCGATAAATAAAAAATATTTGTTAATTCCTTCGCTGTTTTTACTGTCCTTGATATTGTCAGCTGTTTTTTCAGTTAATCCGGAGCAAAGCTATTACGGGCTGTATGACCGCCGGCAAGGATTAGACAGCCAGTTGTTTTATTTTCTTTTTTTTGTTTTGCTGTTGCTTAACGTAAAAACAAGCAGGCAAATTAACAGAATAACAGCCGCGATCGCCTGCTCGTCTTTTATCGCCTGTTTGTACGGGCTGGTTCAGGCAGGCGGCCTTGACCCGCTGGATTGGATTGAATCAACAAGCTATCGGATAACCTCCACTTTGGGCCAGCCGAATTTTTTCGCGTCATATCTGCTTTTAGCCATTCCGGCCGCGGCTTATCTGCTTTTTGCAAGCAAAAAATTTTTAATTAGATTTTTCTGGGCGATAGTTTTGATTTGCCAATTGTTATGCCTGTATTTTACATACAGCCGGGCCGGCTGGCTTGGCTTTGTGTTCGGGCTTGCTGCGGCAGGGGCTGTTTATTTGTATTTTAATAAAAGCCGATTGCGTGCCGTGTTAAATTTTAAATACGCGAAACTCATAGCGCCTTTGCTGATTTTTGTTTTTTTAATGGGAAGCTTACTGGTGCTGTTGAATGATAATGCTTTCAGCCAAAGAGTGAAAAGCGGCTTTGACATTAAAAGCGGCAGTACGTCAGCCAGAATGAATTTTTGGCAGGCAGGCATTGATGCTGTTAAGCAAAGGCCAATATTCGGCTACGGGCCTGAGAATCAAGGAGAAGTGTTTGTCAAATATTATGAAAAAGATTGGGCGGAAAGCGGCCGAGTTAATGTTTATCCCAACCGGGCGCATAATTTATTTTTGGATGTTATTTTAACTTCCGGCTTTATAGGATTGGTTTTTTACTTGGCTTTGCTTTATTTATTTTTCAAATTAATTATAGATAACATAAAAAACAGCAAATCAAAATTTTTATCATGGTTTATTCTATTCGCGGTTATCAGCTATTTGATATCTTTAATGTTCGGTTTTGCCGTTGCGGCAACGGATATTTATTTTTGGCTTTATTTCGCGATTATTATTATAATAAACAGCGAGCGCGAAATAAAAATTTCAGAAGAAGAAGGTGAAGAGGTTTTATGCCATCAGAAAAATATATATTGCCCGCCGATTAAATTATTAAAATTTGTTTTAATTATCATAATCAGCGCGGGAATATTTTTTCAAATAAGCAAAGAATTTAAAAAATTAATCGCGGACCATTATTTCAGGGAACTGCAATTATCTTACGCGCGCCAAGAGTATTTTAAGGCATTCACGCTTTATGGCTATATAAAACAGGCAAAAATAAAAACCGATTATTACGATAGAAATTTCGGCATAATGCTGGCTGACAAAATTGATAATTTTGATACAATAGTTTTAATCAGGACAGGCGAAAAAACATTGGAAAGCATAGCGGAGAATTTAAGCGGCAATAGCTATGCTGATATTTTTGCCAGAGCGAAAATATATTCCGCCTTGGCAAGCGAAGAAAAGCAAGATTATTATAATTTAGCCAAAGAGAATTTCAGCCAGGCCATCGGCCTGAGTCCGGAAATGCCTAAAAATTACAGGGAATTGGCGAATATGCATGTTAAAAAAGGAAATTATGAAACGGCAATAAGCAATTATCAAAAAGCGTTAACAATGGCGCCTGATGTTAGCGGACTTATGAGCAAGATGCATAAAGAATGTGTTGAATATGAAAAATATTTAATTTATAAGAGTTTGGGCGAGGCATATTTTAAAAAAGAATTATATAAAGAAGCGGAGTATTATTATTGGCTGGCTTATGGAAACAATATGCCGGATATTACAATATTCAGAAAAATAGCTGATACTTATTATTCAAGAGGAGACTTAAACCAAGCAGTTTGGTATAATAAAAGAGGATCTATGCTAAATCCCAAAGATTATAACCGGCTGTTGTCTATTGCGTTGTTGCATCAAGAGCAAGGAGATATGGATAATGCGTTAAGGTATGCGGAAAAAGCGCTGGAATTGGCGCCGGAGAATGAGCAGGTTAAGAAGTTAATAAATGATTTGCAAGACAATTTATAAAATATTATTTTTGCAGCTACAAAATAGCTCAACTTTCTTTAAAGCGTACCTTAAAAATAGTTTAACTTTTTTGCAATTGTTAGTTATGACAAAAAATTTTCCAAAACTTCATACCCCGTTTGTACGAGAAATGATAAATAATCGGTATATAGTTACGCCCCGAATAGACCCTGAATACGCTTGGGTTTTTAATGATGCCGGCGTTCAAGCCGTTGATAAAATAGACGGGACAAACATCTGCCTAAGAATCCAAAACAAAAAAATAATTAGAATATTTAACAGGACTAACGAGAAGTTTATTTTTCCGCCAGGCATTGAGCAAACAAGATGGGACGGGGCTTTAATGGAAGGAATAGCAAAGGCCATTCAAAAAGAATGGCTTAAGGGCTGGGCGGATGGGGATTATTACGGCGAGCTGGTTGGAGAAACCTTGAATGGCAATCCGCATAAATTGCAGGGCCATTTATTTGCGCCGTTTGCCTATCTTAAAAGCAAATGCCATTGGAGAAGCTGGATTAAAAATCAATATCCAAAAGATTTTCAATCAATTTCTGAATGGTTTAAGGATCTGCCCAGCTTGTTTAACCAAAAACTAAAACTGCCGGAAGTTAAAGCCGAGGGCTTGGTTTTTTATCATCCTGACGGGCGAATGGCAAAACTGCGCCGAGATATGTTCCCGTGGCACAAGGGCAGGGGGCATAAAAATACAAAAACACTCAGCTTCGCCTCAGAACACTAAAACAAGGTAAAAGCCGATGTATTTTATTAGGAAGTAAAAATTATATGAATGATAAAAAATTAAATTTAGGATGCGGAAATAAAAAAATTCCAGGATTTGCCGGAGTTGATTTCGTTAAAACAAAAGCAGCTGAAATTGTCCATGATTTGAATAAATTTCCCTATCCTTTTCCGGATAATTCAGTAGATGAAATTTTAATGGACAATGTTTTGGAGCACCTTGATGATGTAATTAAAGTTATGGAAGAAGTGTATAGAATTTGCAAGCATGGGGCGATAATAAAAATATTCGCTCCGTATTACAAAAGCAGCGGAGCGTTTACCGACCCGACGCATAAGCATTTTTTTACCGAGAACAGCTTTCAATATTTTGATGAAAACCATGCTTATCATTTTTATGCCAAAGCAAACTTTAAAGTCATCAGTAAAAAATTAATAGCGCATAAAAAATACAAAGACGCGCGGCATTTTTTAAGGAATTTATTGCCCGGCAAGAAAATATTGAATAATTTTCTTTTTAATATTTATGATGAAATTTATTTTAAATTGCAATGCGTTAAGAACAAATAGTTTATCGTACAGGAATTTCAAAATTTTATATAGTTTGACAAAACAAATTATTATTTAAATATGACTTCTTACTTCTTACTTCTTACTTCTTACTTCTTTATATTTATCTTCGGCTTGTGCATCGGCAGTTTTTTAAATTGCCTGATTTGGCGCTTGCGCAAGGGCGAGGGAATGCTGAATCGGTCTTATTGCCCGAAATGCAAAAAGCAGATTGCCTGGCATGACAATATTCCTGTTTTAAGCTTTATTTTGCTTGGCGGAAAGTGCCGGCATTGCAAAAAGCCGATTTCTATTCAATATCCATTGGTAGAATTAATAGCGGGAATTTTATTTGTAATAGCTTTTTTTATGAATTATGAATTAGGAATTATGAATTATGGGTTTAATAATTTTTATATTTTGCCCCTAATTCATGATTCATTATTCATAATTCATTTGTTGCGCGATTTTTTTATAATAAGCGTAATGATAATAATTTTCATTTATGATTTGCGCTGGTATTTGATATTGGACAAGGTTGTTTTGCCGTCTTGTTTGATTGTTTTTATTTTAAATTTAATTTTGGGAATCACTTGGCAGAATATGCTGATCTCTGGTATAATAGGAAGTAGTTTCTTTTTATTCCAATTCGCAGTTTCAAAAGGAAAATGGATCGGCGGAGGAGATATCGGATTGGGCCTGCTGATGGGCTTTGCTCTTGGCTGGCCCAATGTATTGGCAGCCATATTTTTAGCTTATTTAATCGGTTCTATTGTCGGCGTCGGATTGATTTTAGCCGGCAGAAAGCAATGGGGGTCAAAAATTCCCCTTGGCATTTTTTTATCTTCCGCTTCCGTGATTGTTTTGTTTTGGGGCGAGCAGATTATAAATTGGTATTTTAATTTGTTTTAAATAAAAATCAGCAGTAGGAAAGAAATATTTTCTTCCGCTGTTGAATAATAAAATTATGCGCATAATCAAAAAAATAGGAGCGTTTACCCGGCGCCTTTTAAAGAATTTTTTTTGCAAGCTTTTAATTTTCTTGCGGCAAGGCGCGGGGTTTATCGCTTCAAGGGCGCTGTATCTGGCGCTCGGCATATTTCTCGCCTCAAGTTTTGCCGTTTACGCTACATGGGAACAGGCGCAGACCGGAGGATCAGGCGAGCTTACAGAAGCAAACTGGAACGAGTTGGTGGCGATGATTGAAAGCGAGATCGGCGGCGGAGGTTTATGGACAGAGTCCGGCTCTGACATTTATTACGATTCCGGCAACGTCGGCATCGGGACGACGGGGCCGGGGGCGCCACTACAAATAGGGTCATATACTTGGTTAGGAAGAGGTGCTTCATGGGCAAATCCGACACTATCAATAACATCTGCTGGTGATAGGATCGTTTTTTATGGCCCTACGGGTACTTATAAAACCGCAATTGG